>NZ_JASJWL010000009.1:0-123157 GCF_035019225.1 Pseudomonas sp. CCC4.1
ATTTCCGGCGCGATCCAGCATCTGGCCGGGATGAAAGATTCCAAGGTGATCGTTGCGATCAACAAGGACGAAGAAGCGCCGATCTTCCAGGTGGCCGATTACGGCCTGGTAGCGGACTTGTTCGAAGCGGTACCTGAGCTGGAGCAGGCGATCTAACTTCTGTAGGGGGCGGGTTCGCCCGCTCCCGCAGGAATAAAGCCATCTGCTTGCAGCACAACTTTTGCCACAATCCGTTTTGTAGTTCTATAGATGCAAGTACAAGTTCGAGTGTAGATTCCCGACGGTAATATCCCATCCTTAATTACGTTGTATCGAGGGTAAGACTATGTCGGGTAACTTCTCCAGGAATGTAATGAATACTCTTGTGGTTGCGCTTAGTTTGGCGTTTACCGGTTCTGCACTGGCCGATACGGCAGTCAATGATCCGCTGTATATAACCGGCAACTATAAATGCACAGGGTTTGACAGTCATGACGGGGCCTTCAAGGGCGACCTGAGTGTCAAAGTGAATGAGAAATCCAGCAACTTCAGCCAGAACTTCGGCGCTTATACCTTCACGCTTGAAGTGGATCTTGGAGGCGACAAGGCCACTTATTCAGGCTACGCCGCCGCCCAGGGTCAGCAATTGGCAATGTATTTTGCCAATGACAGCCAGGAGGCCGCCACGGATCGAGGCATCGGGCTTGCGACCATTACCCGTGACCAGGACAGCAAGGGGCAATACACTACCACGCTGCACAAGTCATACTATGCGCCCGACTACAATGGCGGTGGCCATGGTACGGAAACATGCATTAAAACCCCGCAAGTTTGAAATTGAAAAAGCCCCGGAGATTATCCGGGGCTTTTTTGTACGGCCCGGCTTATCAGCTGTAGCTGTTAACTTTTACCAGGGCAGGCTCGGTTTGAGCCTTTTGCCAGGTCAGGGTCAGGGTTTGCAGCACGCGCGCCATATAGTCGCTATCGGCCGCAGCCTTCTTGCCCACGTAGCCTTGGCCACGGCGGTACATTTTGAGGTGGGCGCGCATTTGTGGACGTTCCTCCTCGAATCTGGTTTCTTCCTTGCACGACGTCACGGGATCGATACGTACATCGCCGGCTTCGCTGATCCACAGGATATGGTCGTTCAGCGTGTCTTTCTGGGCGGCGAAGAGTCGAGCCAGCTCGTTAACAGTCGGTTGGTTATTCAGGTTCATGGCTAACTCCTTGACTACTCGTTGATCTGTCTAATTGATTCGCGCAACTGCACATGCAGCGCTACGTAGTGTCCATCCAAAGCAGATCTGTCTTGAGTTCGTCATATGTAGTAGTAAAACCCGGCACTACATACAGAGCGTAAAGCGAAGGAGAGCAGCGTGAACCAGGATGCCTGAGTGACATGACGCATCAGCCACAAGCTTCTTGAGGACGTTTCGCTAGCCCCTGTCGTCTTTGACGCGGACGATCAAGCCAGGTCAGCTTCATCAATTCTGCCTTGTGGGCAGTACCTATCCCGGAACAGCCCGACAGCTCGTCGAGCATGCTTGCAACAACCCTTTCCAGCGCTTCCGGTGGGGAAGACGTCTGCATAATGCTGGGGGAAAATCGAGCCGTCAATACTTATGTAGTGATTATTTTATGGCACTACATATGTGACTGGCGGGTCGATTTTCAGCATGCCGGTCATCCCCGATAAATGCCCCAACCGTAGCCGATACCCCCGTTATTTCGGCAGTTCAAGGTAGGCGAGCCCCACTCAGTTGCTGTTGCGCACCCGCCCCGGGTAATTCATCACAAATTGCACATGAGCCTTTACGCCCGTGGCCAGGGTGGCATCGTCGGCGGTGAAGTAGGGGCTGTGGTTGTTCGCGACCTTGCTCATGTCCTGCCCTTCAGGCGTAGCGCCCAAAAATACGAACAAGCCCGGGACTTTTTCGGCGTAGTAGGAGAAGTCTTCGCTGGGCGACAGGGACGCCGGCAGCAACTGCACCTTGCCTGGCGCAGCCAGTTCCAGTGCCGGGACCATCGCGGCGGTAAGCTGCGGGTCGTTGCTGGTGACCGGCGCATGATTGACCAGCAGCAGGCTGGCTTCGGTCTCGTAGGCACTGGCAATGCCTTGCACCAGGGGTGGCATTTTTTTCAGCAGGGTGTCGCGCACTGCCGCGCTGTTGCTGCGGATGGTGCCGGTCATTTCCACGCTTTCGGGAATGATATTGGCTGCAGAACCGGCATTGACGGTGCCAACACTGATCACGCCCATCCCCTGGGTCAGATCAGCCCGGCGGCTGACCAGGGTTTGCAGGCCGTTGATAATGCCTGCGCTGGCTACTACCGGGTCGACGCCGCTCCAGGGTGCCGAGCCATGGGTTTGCTGGCCTTTGACGATGATGCGAAAACCGTCGCTGCTATTGAGCACGGTACCGGCCTTGTAATACAGATGACCGGTGGGGTAACCCGCCATCACATGCACGCCGAATATGGCTTCGACCTTGGGGGAGTCCAGGGCGCCGTCGCGGATCATCGCCTGGGCACCCACCAGGGTTTCGGTTTCGAATTCGTCCAGGTCTGCCGCGCCTTCTTCAGCGGGCTGGAACAGGAATACCACGGTGCCGGCGACCTGATCGCGATGCTCGGCCAGCACTCTGGCTGCACCCAGCAGCATGGCGGTGTGGGTGTCATGGCCGCAGGCGTGCATCACCGGTACGGTTTTGCCCAGGCGCACTCCCGTGGCCGTGCTGGCCCAGGGCAGGCCGGTCATTTCCTTGACCGGCAGGGCGTCCATATCGGCGCGCAGGGCCATCACCGGGCCAGGCAGGCCACCCTTGAGCACGGCCACTACACCGGTCTTGCCCACTTGGGTGCGCACCTGCAAGCCCAGGCTTTTGAGTTGCTCGGCGACCATGGCGGCGGTCTTGAATTCCTGATTGCCCATCTCCGGGTTCTGGTGGAGGGTGTGGCGCAGGGAGATTACCTGCTCATTGACCGTCGCGACGGCGGGGTCGACCCAGCTCAGGTCAGCCGCATGGCCGGTGCTGGTCAGCGTGCTCAACAGTGCGAGGTACAAAGGGGCATGGCGAAGGCGGGGCAGCATTGAAGGTCTCTTGTTTGTTGTTTTTAGGGCGCTCAGGGTAAGCCAGTTTTTCGCACAGGCGGCGCAACCGCCGGGCTAAAAGCGTTCGATTACCGCCCATTAGCCGAGTGTCCAATTGCCCTGCCATTGCCGTCGTGCTTACTCTGGCGCAGACAACACCCATAATAATGACAACACCGAGTACCTTGCCGATGGATAGCCGCCTGCTGAGTGAACGCAGTAGCGTGTTCCGACACGCCGACCCACATGCCGTGTCCGACTATGTAAACCAGCATGTTGGCCAGCACTGCATCGGCCTTTCCAGAACCACCCGGCCGCTGGCCAGCCTCAATCACCGTAAATTCGCCGAGCTTGATCTGTGCCGGATCAGTTATGGCGGCAGTGTGCGCGTGACCTCGCCCGCACTGGAAACCATCTTTCACTTGCAGGTGCTGCTCAGCGGCAATTGCCTGTGGCGCGGCCCGAACCGCGAGCAGCACCTGGTGCCGGGGGAGTTGCTGGTGATCAATCCGGATGATCCGGTCGATTTGACTTACTCTCAGGATTGCGAAAAGTTCATCCTCAAAATACCGGCCAAATTGCTCGAATCGGTGTGCGACGATCAGCGTTGGCGGCGGCCGTCAGGCGGTGTGCGCTTTATGCGCAATCACTACCGGCTCGATGAGCTGGAGGGCTTTATCGGTTTGCTGGGCATGGTGTGCCAGGAGTCCGAGGCCAGCGATCCGCTGCTGCGGGTGCAGGAGCACTACACGCAGATTGTCGGCAGCAAGCTGTTGACCCTGATGCAGACCAATATCAGCCGTGAAAACCTGGCATCAGCCAGTGCCGGGCTTGAGCGCATACTCGATTACATCGAACGCAATCTCAAACAGGAACTCAACGGTGAAGACCTGGCAGCACAGGCCTGTATCAGCCAGCGCTCGTTGTACAGCCTGTTTGAGCGCCAGTTGGGCGTGACGCCGTTGCAGTACATTCGCCAGCGCAAACTTGCGCGGATTCATGCCTGCCTGAACGACCCGAGCTGCACGGTACGCAGCCTCACAGAGCTGGCGCTCGATTACGGTTTTATGCACTTGGGCCGTTTTTCCGAAAGCTACCGTTTGCAGTTCGGCGAGCTGCCTTCGAGCACCTTCAAGCGCCGGCACTGAGCAACGGATTTTGTGGGCGCGGGCTTGCTCGCGATGGGATCGCTGCGGTGTCAGCGGAACACCGCGCTGCCTGGATCGCGAGCAAGCCCGCTCCCACTGAAATACCCGTCTTGCCTGCACTAACCGGATAACGATCCGCAGTAAACGGATAGTGCCCCGGACATCGATTCCCTAACCTGACCCGGCCTGGATAATAACAACGGAGGCCCTGGCCATGTCCCTGGGTATCGATTACTTGAATGCCATGCTGGAAGACGACAAAGACAAGGGTATCTACCGCTGCAAGCGTGAGATGTTCACCGACCCCGACCTCTTTGAACTCGAAATGACCCATATCTTCGAGGGCAACTGGATCTACCTCGCCCACGAGAGCCAGATCCCCAACGTCAACGACTTCCTGACCACCACCATGGGCCGCCAGCCGATTTTTATCGCGCGTAACAAGGCCGGTGAACTCAACGCCTTTCTCAACGCCTGCAGCCATCGCGGCGCCATGCTGTGCCGGCACAAAACCGGCAACCGCGCCAGCTATACCTGTCCGTTTCACGGCTGGACCTTCAACAACAGCGGCAAGCTGCTCAAGGTCAAGGATCCGGGTGCCGCCGGTTACCCCGAAGGCTTCAACTGCGAAGGCTCCCATGATTTGACCAAAGTGGCCCGCTTCGAGTCCTATCGCGGCTTTCTGTTTGGCAGCCTCAACCCCGATGTGAAATCCCTGGCCGAGCATCTGGGTGAATCCGCCAAGATCATCGACATGATCGTCGACCAGTCCGCCGATGGCCTGGAGGTGCTGCGCGGTGCCAGTTCCTATATCTACGAAGGCAACTGGAAACTGACCGCCGAAAACGGCGCCGATGGCTATCACGTCAGCTCCGTGCACTGGAACTACGCGGCCACGCAAAACCAGCGCACCCTGCGTGAAGCGGGTGAAGAAATCAAAACCATGAGCGCCGGCAGCTGGGCCAAGGGCGGCGGCGGTTTCTACTCCTTCGACCATGGCCATCTGCTGCTCTGGACTCGCTGGGCCAACCCCGAAGATCGTCCGGCCTACGAGCGCCGCGACGAACTGGCCCGTGATTTCGGCCAGGCCCGTGCCGACTGGATGATCGAGAACTCGCGCAACCTGTGCCTGTACCCCAATGTGTACCTGATGGACCAGTTCAGCTCGCAAATCCGCATTGCCCGGCCCATCTCCGTGAATCAGACCGAGATCACCATCTACTGCATCGCGCCCAAAGGCGAAAGCAGTGAGGCGCGCACCAAGCGCATCCGTCAGTACGAAGATTTCTTCAACGTCAGCGGCATGGCCACTCCGGACGATCTGGAAGAGTTCCGCTCCTGCCAGACCGGTTACGGTGCAGGTCGCGGCTGGAATGACATGTCCCGCGGGGCCGAACACTGGGTCGAAGGCGCCGATGCCGCCGCCGCAGAAATCGACCTCAAGCCGCTGTTGTCCGGGGTGCGTACCGAAGACGAAGGCCTGTTTGTGCTGCAACATAAATACTGGCAGCAAACCATGCTCAAGGCGGCTGGCGGCGAGCCCGCGCTGATCCCCGTGGAGGCTGTGCAATGAACAGCCTTTACCCCATTGTGCGGGATTTTCTGTACCGCGAAGCGCGTTACCTGGACGACGGCCAGTGGGATCAGTGGCTTGAGCTGTACGCCGCCGATGCCAGTTTCTGGATGCCGTGCTGGGATGACAACGACCGCCTTACCGAAGACCCGCAAAGCGAAATCTCGCTGATCTGGTACGGCAGCCGCGGTGGCCTGGAAGATCGCGTGTTCCGCATCAAGACCGAGCGCTCCAGCGCGACCGTGCCCGACACCCGCACTTCGCACAACCTGAGCAATATCGAGATCGTCGACCAGGCCGACGGCCTGTGCCAAGTGCGTTTTAACTGGCACACCCTCAGCTTTCGCTACAAGACCACCGACAGCTACTTCGGCACCAGCTTTTACACCCTCGACATGCGCGGCCCACAGCCGCTGATCAAGGCCAAGAAAGTCGTGCTCAAGAATGACTACGTGCGTCAGGTCATCGACATCTACCACATCTGATCAAGGCTGTGATGCGTGCCTGAGAGTGCCTGTGGGTGCCCGGGCCGGGCATTGCCTGCGAGGTACATTATGAGTTTTCAAATTGCCCTCAACTTCGAAGACGGAGTTACCCGTTTTATCGAGACCAATGGCCAGGAAACCGTCGCTGACGCCGCTTACCGCCAGGGCATCAATATCCCGCTGGACTGCCGCGACGGTGCCTGCGGTACCTGCAAGTGCTTTGCCGAAGCTGGCCGCTACGAGCTGGGCGAGGACTATATCGAAGACGCCCTCAGCGCAGAGGAGGCCGGGCAGGGCTATGTGCTGACCTGCCAGATGCGTGCCGCCAGCGACTGCGTATTGCGGGTGCCTGCTTCTTCGACCTTGTGCAAGACCCAACAGGCCAGTTTTGATGCCGTTATCAGCAATGTGCAGCAGTTGTCCGAGAGCACCATCGCTCTGTCGATAAAGGGCGAGTCCCTGGGCAGCCTGGCGTTTTTGCCGGGCCAGTATGTCAACCTGCAGGTACCCGGCAGCGGGCAGAGCCGGGCCTATTCCTTCAGCACCCTGCAAAAGGATGGCGAGGTCAGCTTCCTGATCCGCAATGTCCCGGGCGGGCTGATGAGCAGCTTTTTGACAGGCATCGCCAAGGCTGGCGACAGCATGACCCTGGCGGGCCCTTTGGGCAGCTTTTACCTGCGTCAGATCCAGCGGCCCTTGTTGTTGCTGGCAGGTGGTACCGGGCTGGCGCCGTTCACCGCCATGCTGGAAAAAATCGCCGAGCAGGGCAGTGCCTACCCGGTTCATCTGATCTACGGCGTGAGCAACGACTTCGATCTGGTGGAGCTGGATCGCCTGCATGCCCTGAGTGAGCGCATCGCCAATTTCAGCTTCAGCGCCTGCGTGGCCAACCCGCAGAGCCAGCACCCGCTCAAGGGCTATGTGACCCAGCATATCGAGCCGGGCCATCTCAACCAGGGCGACGTCGATGTGTACCTGTGCGGCCCGCCGCCGATGGTGGAAGCGGTCAACCTGTATATCCGCGAGCAGGGCATTACCCCGGCCAATTTCTACTACGAGAAGTTTGCCGCTGCGGCCTGACACTTTGATTGGAGCTAGCCATGAACAACCGATTCCACAACAAGGTCGCGCTGGTTACCGGCGCCGCCCAGGGCATTGGCCGTCGCGTGTGCGAGCGTCTGCTGGGCGAGGGCGCGCAAGTGATTGCGGTGGACCGTTCCGAGCTGGTCTTTGAGCTGCAGGGCGAAGGCGTGCTGGCCCTGACTGCTGATCTGGAGCAATACACCGATTGTGTGCGGGTGATGGCTGCAGCGGTGAATACCTTTGGCCGCCTCGATGTGCTGGTCAACAACGTGGGCGGCACCATCTGGGCCAAACCGTTCGAGCATTACCGGGCCGAGGAAATCGAGGCCGAAGTTCGTCGCTCGCTGTTCCCCACTCTGTGGTGCTGCCATGCGGCGCTGCCCTACATGCTCGAACAGGGCAGCGGGGCGATTGTGAATGTTTCTTCAATCGCCACACGCAGCGTCAACCGCGTTCCTTACGGCGCGGCCAAGGGCGGCGTGAATGCATTGACTGCCTGCCTGGCGTTCGAGAATGCCCAGCGCGGGATTCGCGTCAACGCCACTGCCCCCGGGGGCACTGAGGCACCACCGCGGCGGATTGCGCGCAATGAGAACGAGCAAAGCCCCGAGGAGCAGGTCTGGTACCGGCAAATCGTTGACCAGACCCTCGACAGCAGCCTGATGAAACGTTACGCCAGCCTCGATGAGCAGGTCGGCGCGATCCTGTTTCTGGCCAGCGACGAAGCCTCCTATATCACCGGCGTAACCCTGCCGGTGGGTGGCGGCGACCTCGGCTGACTTCTCTGATAAAAAAGGACAACTGCCATGAGCCAAATTCTGATTGAAAGCCTGACGACCCTGATCGTCGATCTGCCCACCATCCGCCCGCATACGCTGGCCATGCACACCATGCGCAAACAGACCCTGGTGATTGTGCGCCTGCGTTGCAGCGACGGTATCGAAGGTGTCGGTGAAGCCACTACCATCGGCGGCCTGGCCTACGGTTACGAAAGCCCGGAAAGCATCAAGGCCAATATCGATGCGCATCTGGCACCGATGCTGGTGGGCAAGCCAGCGGCCAATATCAACGCCGCCATGCACAGCCTGGACAAGATTGCCAAGGGCAATACCTTTGCCAAATCGGGTATCGAAAGCGCGTTGCTCGACGCCCAGGGCAAGCGCCTGGGGCTGGCGGTCAGCGAGTTGCTGGGCGGGCGCGTGCGCGACAGTCTGGAAGTGGCCTGGACCCTGGCCAGCGGTGACACTGCCCGTGACATTGCCGAAGCCGAGCAGATGCTCGACCTGCGACGCCACCGCATCTTCAAATTGAAGATCGGTGCCAACCCGCTGGAGCAGGACCTCAAACATGTGCTGGCGATCAAAAAGGCCCTGGGTGAGCGCGCCAGTGTGCGGGTTGACGTCAACCAGTATTGGGACGAGTCCCAGGCCATTCGTGGTTGCCAGGTGCTGGGTGACCACGGTATCGACCTGATCGAACAGCCGATTTCCCGGGCTAATCGTTCAGGGCAGGTGCGTCTGAATCTGCGCAGCCCGGCGCCGATCATGGCCGACGAATCCATCGAAAGTGTCGAGGACGCCTTCAGTCTGGCGGCGGACGGTGCGGCCAGTGTATTTGCCCTCAAGATCGCGAAAAACGGCGGGCCCCGTGCAGTGCTGCGCACTGCTCATATCGCCGAGGCCGCCGGTATCGCCCTGTATGGCGGCACCATGCTTGAAGGCTCGGTGGGCACCCTGGCCTCGGCCCATGTTTTCCTCACCCTCAAGCAACTGACCTGGGGCACCGAGCTGTTCGGGCCACTGCTGCTGACCGAAGACATCGTCACCGAGGCGCCGCAGTACCGTGATTTTGAGCTGCATATCCCGCGCACTCCAGGCCTGGGCCTGACGCTGGACGAAGAGCGCCTGGCCCGTTTTAGCCGCTGACACTCTGAAAAACCCCTGTGGCAGCGGGCTTGCTCGCGATGCAGACGACTCGGTGCATCCGCGCTGATGCTATCGCGAGCAAGCCCGCTCCCACAGCCACTTCCCCTATTTCTTCAAGGAGAGCCCCATGCTTTTCCACGTAAAAATGACCGTAAATCTGCCCCTGGACATGGACCCGACCAAGGCCGCAAAACTCAAAGCCGACGAAAAGCAACTGGCTCAACGGCTGCAGCAGGAAGGCACCTGGCGCCATCTGTGGCGCATCGCCGGGCACTACGCCAACTACAGCGTGTTCGACGTGGTCAGTGTCGAAGAACTGCATGACACCCTGCTGCAATTGCCGCTCTTTCCCTACATGGATATCGAGATTGAAGGGCTGTGCCGCCACCCGTCCTCGATCCACAGCGACGACCGCTAACGCTTTCTATCCCTTGCACAAGAACAAGATGAGGTGAGCCCCATGACCGTGAAAATTTCCCACACCGAAGTCATCCAGCGCTTCTTCAAGGAAGCCGCAGGTTTTTCCAGCGATAACGGCAACCCGCGCCTGAAAAGCATCATCCTGCGCATCTTGCAGGACAGCGCCAGAATCATCGAAGACCTGGACATCACTGAAGATGAATTCTGGAAGTCCGTGGACTATCTCAACCGCCTGGGCGGCCGCTCGGAAGCCGGGCTGCTGGTGGCCGGGCTGGGCATCGAGCATTTTATCGACCTGTTGCAGGACGCCAAGGACGAGCAGGCCGGTCAGACTGGCGGCACCCCGCGTACCATCGAAGGCCCGCTGTATGTGGCCGGTGCCCCGGTGTACGAAGGGTTGGCACGGATGGACGACGGCAGCGAGGAGGGTGTTGCCACCGTGATGTTCCTCGAAGGGCAGGTGTTCGATCTTTCGGGCCAACCGCTGGCCGGTGCCACGGTTGATCTATGGCACGCCAACACCAAGGGTACCTACTCGTTCTTTGACCAGAGCCAGTCCGAGTACAATCTGCGCCGACGTATCATCACCGATGCCCAGGGCCGCTACCGTGCCCGCAGCATCGTGCCCTCGGGCTATGGCTGCGACCCGCAGGGGCCGACCCAGGAATGCCTTGACCAACTGGGCCGTCACGGCCAGCGTCCGGCCCATGTGCACTTCTTTATCTCGGCTCCCGGTCACCGTCACCTGACCACCCAGATCAACCTGTCCGGGGACAAGTACCTGTGGGACGACTTTGCCTATGCCACCCGCGACGGCCTGGTGGGTGAAGTGCAGTTTCGCGACGACGGTGCCCGTGGTGTTGCCGGGCGTTATGCCGAGTTGAGGTTCGACTTCCAGTTGCAACAGGCCGTTGCGCCTGCTGCCGAACAGCGCAGCCATCGCCCGCGGGCCTTGCAGCAGGTTTGACAGCAGGCTGCAGCGAGGCCTGAGAACCCGTGCCGGTCTGCAAGTGTTTGCCCGGCAACAGTGGTCCGACAGACTGTTGGCAAACAGGCAGCTCTGGGAACCGTGCCACAGCGCTGCCCGCCGGCGCCACTGGCTCAAAGGGCTGCGGCATGGTCTGTGCAAAGCTCCTGGAAATACCCTTCAGGAACACTGTCATGCCTGCAGCCACCTCGCGCAAACCGCACTTTTTCCCTACACGCTTCTGGCAGGCCATGGCGCTGGCGGTGGTCAGCGTCGGGCTGGGCACACTGGCCCATGCCGACGACAACGATGTGCCTTCCCTGGCCGGCAAACGCATTGCCATCAGCATGACCGGCACCAGTCACTACTTTGATGTCAAAGCCTTCGACGCCCAGGTTGCCGAAGTCAGGCGCCTGGGCGGCACACCGATCACCCTGGATGCCGGGCGCAACGATAAAAACCTGGTGACCCAACTGCAAACCGTGGTCACCCAGAAACCCGATGCGGTGATCCAGACCCTGGGCACCCTGAGCGTGATCGATCCCTGGCTCAAGCGTATCAGCAAGGCCGGCATTCCTCTGTTTACGATTGATGCGCCGTCGCAATACAGCCTCAATAACACCACATCGGACAACGTCGCCACCGGCAAGCATCTGGCCGACCAGTTGGTAGCCGACAGTGGCGCCAAGGGCAATATTCTGGTGTTCAACGGCTTTTACGGGGTGCCGGTGTGTGCGATCCGCTATGACCAGCTCAAACTGGCGCTCAAGGATCATCCCGAGCTGAAAATCATTGATCCCGAACTGCGTGATGTGATCCCCAATACCGTGCAGGACGCCTACAGTCAGGTCAGTGCACTGCTCAACAAATACCCCAAGGGCAGCGTAACCGCGATCTGGTCTGCCTGGGATATTCCGCAATTGGGCGCGAGCAAGGCGTTGGTGGATGCCGGGCGTACGGAGATCAAGACCTATGGCGTCGATGGCACGCCCGAAGTGCTGGAGTTGCTCAAACGCAGCGACTCGCCGGTCGGTGCGGTGATAGCCCAGCAACCGGCTTTGATCGGCAAAACCGCTGTGCAAAACGTGGCGCGCTATCTGGCCGGGCAACATGACCTGCCCAGGGAAACCCAGGTGCCGACCCTGCTGACTACTGCTGCGAACCTTGAGCAGGTGCAAAAGCTGCGAGGCGATCAGTGACGTCTCCCGCCCTGCATTTGCAGGGCATCACCAAGTCTTTCGGGGCCACCCGGGCGCTGGATGGCGTTGATCTGCGCGTCGAGCAAGGCTCCATTCACGGGCTGGTCGGTGAAAACGGTGCCGGTAAATCAACCCTGATCAAAGTGCTGGCAGGTATCCATCGGGCCGACAGTGGCACCCTGGCAGTGGACGGGCAGTCTTTTGCGGCGTTGAGCCCGCGGCAGATTGAGGCGCTGGGCGTGCATTTCATTCACCAGGAACGCTTGTTGCCCGCCAGTTTTACCGTAGGTGAAGCGCTGTTCTTCGGCCGCGAACTCAGGCGCGGGCCTTTTATCCGCCGGCGTGCCCAGGACCGCGAGGCCGCACGGTTGTTGCGTGAGTATTTCGACCTGGAGTTCCCCGCCGGGGCGCTGGTCAGCGAGCTGGACAGCGCCCGGCGACAGATTCTGCAAATTACCCGGGCCTTGCTGGCCAAGCCGAAAGTCCTGGTGTTCGACGAGCCCAGCGTGTCACTGGTCAAGCGCGAGGTTGACCAGTTGCTGGCCATTATCCGCCGTCTGCGCGATCAGGGTCTGACGATTGTGTACATCTCCCATTATCTGCAAGAAATCCAAAGCCTGTGCGACCGGGTCACCGTGTTGCGCAATGGTCGTGCCGTGGCCGTGGTGGATCCGCGCAGTACTTCGACGGCACAGATTGCCCGGTTGATGGTCAATCGCGAGGTCGGCGAGATGTACCCCAAGGCCGTGGTAACGCCGGGTGAGGTGGTGCTCGAACTGAAGGGGCTCAGTGCTGGTCTGGCGTATCGCGATATTCACTTGAGCCTGCGCAAAGGTGAAGTGTTGGGGCTGACCGGGCTGGTGGGTTCTGGTGCCAAGGAACTGCTCAAGACTTTGTTTGGTCTGGTGCAGCCCGAGCAGGGCAGCGTGCATTTGCAGGGACGCCTTACGCGCCTCAAGTCGCCCCGCGATGCGGTGCGCAAAGGTATCGCGCTGGTGCCCGAAGAACGCCGCAGCCACGGGGTTGCACCACTGCTTTCGGTCATGGAAAACCTGACCCTGGCCGGCTTGTCGCGCTTTATTCGCTGGGGGCTGTTGAGTTCTGCGGCACAGGTTCGGGAAAGCGATCGGCTGATTGCCGAACTGGGGATCAAGACCGCCGGACATGACGCCAGGGTCTCGCAGTTGAGTGGCGGCAATCAGCAAAAAGTCGCGCTGGGTAAATGGCTAGGGAAGGGCTGTGCGGTGTATCTGCTCGACGAACCCAGTGTCGGCATCGATATCGGCGCCAAGGTCGAGATCTATCGCCTGATCGGCCGCTTGGCCAAGCAAGGTGCGGCGGTGCTGGTGCTGTCTTCTGATTTACCGGAGCTGATTGGCATTAGTGACCGGATTCTGGTCATGCACCGTGGTGCGCTGGCCGGTGAATTCGATGCCCGCGAGGTCGACAGCGATCGTTTGCTGGCCTGTGCCACGGGGGCGCGGGAATTAGCCACTGTGGCCCTTGAATGCGAGCAGGAGCCTGCACATGCCTTCGTCTGAAATCCTCGTCCAACCGCTGGCCCGACGGCTTGGCTTGCTGCTTCTGAGGCGCGGCTCACTGCTGGCGCTTTTGCTGATTCTGGCGGTGTTCGCCGTGAGTGCGCCAAACTTCCTCAGCCCGGGCAATATCGCCAACGTGTTTGCCCAGTCGGCGATCCTCGGCATTCTCGCCTTCGGCCTTACCTGTGTGGTGATTGGTGGTGGTTCCAATGTGGTTTCGGGTGGCCTTGACCTGTCGCTGGCGGCCAATCTGGGCCTCTGTGCAGCGGTCTACAGCAGCCTGAACAATGCGGGGCTGAACGCCGCGCAAGCAATTGGCCTGACCTTGCTCTGCGGGCTGGCGGTGGGTGCCCTGAACGGTTTTACCGTAGTGGTGCTGCGTCTGCCGCCGCTGCTCGCCACCCTGGCGAGCATGAACCTGATTGCCGGGCTGGAGCTGGTGCTGACCCAAAACAGCGTACTGCCCACCGACTCGGCCTTGCTCGACATCCTGGCCACTGGTGAATGGCTGCGGGTACCCGTACTGGCCTGGGTGTTGCTGGGGGTTGCCTTGCTGCTGGGCTTGTTGATTCAGCACAGCCCTTATGGCTTGCGCCTGTATGCGGTGGGCGAATACCCCCAGGCGGCGCGGGCGGCCGGGCTGGGCGTAGGCCGCTATGTGTTTTCCAGCTACCTGATTGCCGGGCTGTGTGCAGCGGTTGCAGCATTTTGTTCGGCGGCATTTTTCAGCGGCAGCACCACCGGTTCCGGGGACATGCTGCTGTCGGTTGTGGCCATTGCTTTTCTCGGTGTGGTGTTCTCCCGGCGGCTGGTGGCGAATATCCCCGGCACCTTGTTGGCAACGTTGCTGCTGGGTTTCTTGATTAACGGTTTCCAACTGCTGAACATCGCCAGCTTCTGGGTCAACGGTGTGCAGGGGGTGCTGATTCTATTGGTGGTGGCCATGTCCAGTGCCTTGCGCAAAGAGGAGGGTGGACAATGACTACGCTCGCTGCAACGCCGGTATCCGCGGTGCTTATATCCCGCCTGCTGCGCGGTATTCTGCCGCTCTTGATCGTTGTGATCGTGGTTTTTTTCGCTGTGGCTGCGCCGGGATTTTTGACCCTGGGCAATTTGAGCAGCCTGCTGCTGAACAACTTCGTGCTGTTGGCGATTGTTGCCATTGGCATGACCTGGGCTGTGGCGGCAGGGGGGATCGACCTGTCGGTGGGCACCGCGGCGGATTTCGCTAGCCTGGCTTTTGTCGTGCTGCTAAATGGCGGTCATGGCCTGCCCGTTGCCATCCCCGGCGCCCTGCTGGCCGGGGCGCTGGTGGGGGGCTTTAATGCGGGGCTGATCGCGGGTCTTGGCATCACGCCATTTCTGGCGACACTGGGCACCTTGTTTATCGGCACCAGTGTTCAGCAGTTGCTGTCCGAGGGTGGGCAGCCGATCTATATCGCGCAGAACCTGTTGCCGGGGATTAGCGCGATGTCATGGTTGGGTGTGCCCTTGCCTTTGTGGCTGGTGCTGGGTGTGGCGACGGTATACGGGGTGATTCTGGCCCGAGGGCGGTTGGGGCGAGAAATTCTCGCGGTTGGCACTCAGGTGCAACTGGCGCGATATTCGGGCCTGTCGATCCGCCAGATCAGCCTCAAGGTGTTTATTGCCAGCGCGCTGGCCTGTGCCGTGGCCGGGGTTGTGCTCAGTTCCACGGTCAATGCTTATGTACCGATGTCGGGCAATGCGTTTTTGATCAATGCCATCGGTGCAGTGTTTATGGGCACTACCTTGAGTCGCAACGGACGCGCCAACATCCCCGGCACGTTGCTGGGGGTGTTGTTTATCAATGTGATTGCCAATGGGTTGCTGTTGATCGGCTGGAATTTCTATTGGCAACAGGTGGCGACCGGGGCGCTGATTTTGCTGGTGCTGGCGTTCAGTTTTGGCAGTCGGCGATTGCAGGCGCAGCAGTAAGCCTGAAGGGGCTGGTTTGCCTGCGGTGGCAGCCCTGTGCTGGTGCGAATGCCCCGCGCTGTCTGCATCGCGAGGCCCGCGGCCACACCGCTGTCTAGCCTGCTTTGAGGCTATTGCCGATCTGCCAAACATACAGCGGCGCAGTACCGTTAACCGCCCAGTCCCCGACAATCCGCGCCTTGTAGATCCACGGGTTGTGGGAGGCCGCAGTGCGAGCATTGCGCCAATGGCGATCCAGCGCCTTGCTGACGCTGACCCCGGAGGCTCCCAGCGCATTGAACAGATCGCTGGTGGCCCGCAGAATCAATTCCGACACCACTACCTGGGCTTTGGAAGTCTCGATTTCGGCGTCGATATTGGCCAGGCGCTCGGCCTCAATGTCCTCGGCCAGGCGTGCGACATAGGCCCTCTGCAGCGGTTCGGCCGAGCGTAGGGTCAGCGCCTCGGCTGCGTAGACCTGAGCCGATATCTGCCCGACCACTTGCAGGATTTGCGCATCGCCACTGGCGGTCTCGGCATTGCCGTGGCTGAACACCCGCTTGCGTTCACGCACTTCTTGCGCAATATCGCGCTCCACCGCACGACCAATACCCGCGAGTACGGCCAGCAGCACCAGTTGGTAAAAAGCGGTCTGGTATTTGAAACGTGTTTCGAAGGGGATTACGTGTTCGGCGCTCAGCGGCACGTCGACATACACCGAGGTGCCGCTGCCCGTGGTGCGCTGGCCAAAGCCGTCCCAGTCATCGCTCTGGGTGACGCCGGGGTGATGGGCATGCACCAGGGCAATCACATCGGCGCCGTTGTCCGAACGCTGGGCATAGACATCTATCCAGTCGGCAAAGAGGCTGCCGGTACTGTAGTACTTGGCGCCGTTGAGGAGGTACTTGTCGCCGTGGGGGGTGATCCTGGTGAGGATTTCCCCCAGTTTTACCGCGCCCACTTCAGTCCAGCCATTGCCCACCAGCTCGCCCGCCACAAAACGTGCGAACCATGCCCCGCGTTCCGGGCTTGGCGAAGCGTTGAGACGGTCTTCGACAAAGGCAAAATGGCCGCGCAGGGCTTGCGGGATATTGGAGTCGGCCTCGGCCAGCTCGATCAGTAACTGGAACAATTGGCCGATGGACGCTCCGGAGCCGCCGTATTCAATCGGCACCCGCACTGCGCCAAAACCTGCCTGCTTGAGCCAGCGGATAGGTTCATGGGGCAACTCGCGGGCCTGTTCGCGTTCAAGCGTGCCGGCGGCGATTTTGCGAAACAGCGGGCGAAAACGATTGGCCAGGGTCTCGTAGTCGGTGCCCACGGACAGAGGTGATGCGGTCATGGCAGTTCTCCTGAAATGGAAGGTTCCTGTCGTGGGGGGTTGCAGGGTTTGTGCCGCAGGCGACGAGCCCGCAAAACCGGGAGTCAGGCCTTGGCAACTGACTGCTGAGCAACAGTTAACAATCAGGTTGTACGCAAATCGCACAGCAATGAGCACCAAGAATCCTTGCGCGGGCAAGCAGGCTCGTACTCGCAAGGCAGGGGCATGTCCGGCACGGCCTGTGCAATAGCGCTTTCAAAAGCCTTGCCGTGGAGTAATTGGATGTCCCGTGAAATCCGTCTCAATGCCTTCGATATGAACTGTGTCGGTCATCAATCCCCGGGCTTGTGGGCCCACCCCCGTGATCGCTCGTGGCAGTACAAGGACCTTGAATACTGGACAGACCTGGCCAGGATCCTTGAGCGTGGCAAGTTCGACGGACTGTTTATCGCCGATGTGCTGGGAATCTATGACGTGTATCGCGGCAATGGCGATGCGGCGATCCGCCAGGGCGTGCAGGTGCCGGTCAATGACCCGCTGCAACTGATCCCGCCGATGGCGCTGGTGACCGAGCACCTGGGGTTTGGCCTGACCGCCTCATTGTCGTTTGAGCATCCGTATCCGTTCGCTCGTCGGCTGTCGACCCTTGACCATCTGACCAAAGGCCGTGCAGGGTGGAATATTGTCACTTCGTATCTGGAAAGCGGCGCCAGGAACATCGGGCAGCAAGCGCTGACCGAGCACGATGCGCGCTATGACTATGCCCAGGAATATCTGGAAGTTTGCTACAAGCTCTGGGAAGGCAGCTGGGAAGAGGGCGCCATCCTGCGCGACCGCGAGCGACGGGTGTTCAGCGACCCGGGCAAAATTCATGAAATCCACCACTACGGCAAACATTTCCAGGTGCCGGGCATTCACCTCTGTGAACCCTCGCCGCAGCGCACTCCGGTGCTCTATCAGGCAGGGGCGTCCGGCCGGGGCAAGCAGTTTGCCGCCGAGCAGGCCGAGTGCGTATTTGTCGCGGCGCCGTCCAAGGTGCTGTTGAAAAAAACCGTCGCCGATATCCGCCGCCGTGCGGCCGAAGCCGGGCGAGACCCTGCCAAAATCCTGATTTTCAATCTGCAGACAGTGATCCTCGGCGAGACCGATGCCCTGGCCAAGGCCAAGTTCGAAGAATACAAAAGCTACGTCAGCTACGAAGGCGCAATGGCCCTGATCAGCGGCTGGACCGGCATTGATTTCAGTCAGTTCAAGCCTGACGAGCCGCTCAAACATGTGCACACCAATGCCATTCAGTCGGCGGTCGAGACCTTTTCCACGGCGGACCCCAACACTGTCTGGACCCCCAATGCCCTGGCCGACTGGGTGGGCATCGGCGGCTTTGGCCCGCTGTTTGTCGGCAGCCCGGAAACCGTGGCTGACCTGCTCGAAGAATGGGTGGCCGAGACCGATGTGGACGGTTTCAACCTGGCTTACGCCATCACCCACGAGACCTTTATCGATGCCGTCGAGCTGTTGGTGCCGGAACTGCAAAAGCGCGGCGTGTACAAGAAGGACTACGCGCCGGGCACCCTGCGCGAGAAGCTGTTTGGCGAAGGTCCGCGTCTGGCACACGGGCATCCGGGGGCGGGCTACCGCAACCTGGGCGAACTCAACCGCAGCCGCGCAACAGAGCCTGCTTGAAACCAGGGGCTGGACACAGGCAGGGTCAGTGACTGACTCTGCGTTCAGCGCTCAATAAATCCAGGAACGAGTGAATGACCTCAAGTGATGTGCCAAGCGGACAGGCAACCCCTGCCATCCGCACGGCCGATATTCTGATTGTTGGCGGTGGCCTGAGCGGTACGTTGCTGGCCATGCAACTGCTGCGCTTGCCGGGTGCCCGGCATATCGTGGTGCTGGAACCCCGGGCCGAACTGGGCCGGGGCGAGGCCTACAGCGCCACCGAGCTGGGCCATACCCTTAACGGCAATGCCGCGCGCATGAGCGTCGAACCGGATGATGCCGACGACCTGACCCGCTGGCTGCAGGCTCATATCGCCGGGGGTGGCTGGCCCGAGTCCGGGGTGCAGCAGGTGCCGGTTGCCGAGCTGTTCCCGCCGCGAGGGCTGTTTGGTGTGTATGCCCGCCAGCGTCTGGCCGAAGCACAGGCCATCGGCGCAGCGCAGGGCTCAAGCCTGAGCCATGTGCGTGATGAAGTGATCGATCTGCAAACCCCGGGGCAGGGTGTTATCGCCACACTCAAGGACGGTAGCCAGTGGCAGGCCGGTGTTGCGGTCCTGGCCACCGGCATGTTCCCGGCGGCCCGCACGGCGCAGCGCCAGTCCAGTGGCCTCAACGCGGCAGCGCTGGACCCTTGGGATGTCCAGGCTTTGCGTGCGCTGCCGGTGGATGCCCGGGTACTGATTATCGGCTCGGGGCTGACCATGGTGGATGCCCTTGAGTCCCTGAACCAGGCGGGACACCGAGGGCCGATCGAGGTTTTTTCCCGGCATGGCCTGTTGCCCCATGTGCGACGCCAGCCACCGGTATGGGAAGATTTTCTCAGCCTGGCCCCGGACCTTCGCAGTCCTTTGCAGCTGCTGCGTGAACTGCGCCGCCAATGTGCCCTGGCCCAGTCCCTCGGGATCGACTGGCAGGCACCGCTGGACACCGTGCGGGTGCATATCGCCAGGCTCTGGAGTCAGGCCGATGATACCCAGCGCCGTCAGTTTGTACGCCATGTGCGGCCCTGGTGGGAGAGCCATCATCACCGTTCGCCGCCTCAGGGTGATGCCTTGTTGCAGCGTCTGCTCGAGGAAGGGCGGCTGACCATCCATACGGCGTCGCTGCAAGGGGTTGATAGCTCAGGGCCACGGATCCGGCTGCGTTATCGCGGGCAATCCGAAGCGGTATGGATTGAGGGTGATGGCCTGATCAACTCCACCGGCATCGAGTACGACTGGCGCCGGGTGGATAAACCCTTGCCACGCCAGCTGTTGCAGCGCGGGTTGATACGGCCCGGCAATCTGGGGCTGGGCATTGCCGCCGATGCGGGCGGGGCGGTTTTGAATGCGCAGGCCGAGCCCGCACAGCGGTTGTTTGCGATGGGCCCGCCATTGCGCGGCATGTGGTGGGAAAGTACCGCGGTAACCGATGTTGCCTTGCAGGCCAAGGCATTGGCTGAGCGATTGGCGTCGCTGTAATACCCCCCCCCCGACCCTCTCCCGCAGTCAGGGGGTTGGGGGGGCTTTTGTTTGAAATGACTTAATTGCCCTCAAAGCGAGCCGCCCGTTTTTCGATAAACGCCTGCATGCCTTCTTTTTGATCCCTGGAGGCAAACAGCAGTGCATTGGCTTTGCGCTCCAGCGCCAGGCCCGTTTCCAGTGGCCCGTCAACCCCGGCCAAAATCACTTCTTTGATCTGTTCTGCTGCCAGCGGCGGCATGGCGGCGATCAGCTGCGCCATCTCCAGGGCATAGGCCTGGACCTCGGCATCGTCGACAACGTTGCTCACCAGCCCCGAAACCCAGGCCTCTTCAGCGGTAATCGGCTGCCCGGTCAGGGCCATGCGCATCGCCTTGGCCTTGCCGACCGCCCGCACCAGCCGTTGAGTGCCGCCGATACCCGGCATGATGCCGATGCGAATTTCCGGCTGGCAAAATTTGGCGCTGCGCCCGGCCACGATGATGTCCGCCAGCATCGCCAGTTCGCAGCCACCGCCATAGGCATAGCCGCACACCGCCGCAATCACCGGCTTGGGGCAATGCTGGATGGGTGCCCACAGCCGTTCGGTATGACGCTGGTAAATATCGATCGGGCCGACTCCGGCCATGCTGTTGATATCGCCACCGGCGGCAAACACTTTGTCGCCACCGGTCAACAGGATGCAGCGCACGTTCGGGTTCTCGGCCAGCTCGGTGAAGTGACGCGACAGCAGCGCTTGCAGCTCAAGGCTCAGGGCGTTGGTGGCCTGGGGGCGGTTCAGACGCAGCAGGGCCACGCCCGGGCTCGGGAATTCAAGTAGTACCGGCGCGGCAGATGGATCTGTCATGGGGTTCCTCATTGACGGGGGCTGTCACCACAGCATGCGCTGGATTGTTGCGTTCACCCGGTCGTGATTCATCGTCCGTTCAGACGACGAGCAGCCCCCGGATTGCCCCTAGAGTGGCTCCATCAGTAGAAAAGGAGCATGTCATGGGTCAACTCTCAGGGCTGGATTACAGCGCCAAGGTGGTGCTGGTCACCGGCGGCACCAAAGGCATCGGCGCCGGAATCGCCCGCAGCTTTCTGCAAGCCGGGGCACGGGTGATCGTGTGTGGCAGGACAACCCCCGAGGTGTTGCCCCGGGCGGGGTCGGCACAGGCGGTGTTCATGGCCTGCGATGTGCGCGACCCGGACTCGCTCCAGGCACTGTTCGAAGGCATTCGCGCCGATTTCGGCCGCCTCGATGTGCTCATCAACAATGCCGGCGGCAGCCCGCCGGCCGATGCGGCCAGCGTCTCGCCGCGTTTTCACGAAAGCATTATCCGTCTCAACCTGATCGCCCCGCTGAACGTTGCCCAGCAGGCCAATGCCCTGATGCAGCAACAGGACGAGGGTGGTTGCATCGTGTTTATCGGCAGTATCAGTGCCTTGCGCGCATCGCCGGGCACCGCCGCGTATGGCGCGGCGAAGGCCGGGGTGCTGGCCCTGGTGCAGTCGTTGGCCGTGGAGTGGGCTCCCAGGGTGCGGGTAGTGGCGGTCAGTCCGGGGCTGGTACGCACCGAGCAGGCTCACCTGCATTTTGGCGACGAACAAGGCATCGCGGCGGTCAGCGCCGGGATCCCGGCCGGGCGCATGGCGCTGCCCGAAGACATCGGCAACGCCTGCCTGTTTATCGCATCACCCCTGGCCGGCTATGCCAGCGGCTGCAACCTGTTGTTGCACGGCGGCGGCGAACGCCCGGCTTTTTTGAGCGCTGCGCACTGACGACCTTCAGCGGCGACCACCCGGTTGCTGCACTTGACACGCAGGAGACGAACTTGGCTGATTCTCAATTGCTAACCGACGTGCGCGCCCTGGTGGGGCGTGAATATGGTCGCGTCTACGCCTGGGACGAAGTCAACGCCCCGATGATCCGCCAGTGGTGCGAGATCGTGGGCGTCGACAACCCGCTTTACACCGACCCGGCCTTTGCTGCCAACAGCGCCCAGGACGGGCTGGTGGCGCCGCCTGCGATGTTGCAGGTGTGGTGCATGGAAGGTTTTCACATAAACAACTATGCGCCCGGCTCGACCACCGAAAACCCCTATGAAGTGCTCAAGCTGATTGAGTCCTACGGTTATCCGTCGGTGGTCGCGGTCAACTCCGAACTGACCTTCGAGCGCAACCTGCGTCCGGGTGAAAAGCTCTACTACACCACGCGGCTTGACTCGGTGGGCGACGAAAAAACCACCGGTCTGGGCACCGGCTTCTTTGTCACCCTGGTGATGGACTACTTCGTTGAACACAAAAGTGGCGACGAGGCCGTTGGCCAGTTGCTGTTTCGCGTATTCAAGTTTCGCCCGGCCAACAACCATGC
Source organism: Pseudomonas sp. CCC4.1 (assembly GCF_035019225.1). Taxonomy (NCBI): domain Bacteria; kingdom Pseudomonadati; phylum Pseudomonadota; class Gammaproteobacteria; order Pseudomonadales; family Pseudomonadaceae; genus Pseudomonas; species Pseudomonas sp. CCC4.1. The sequence goes on from NZ_JASJWL010000009.1 coordinate 22,209, forward strand.
GGTCGAGGCCGCTCCGGCCAAGGCCGAAGCGGCTGCGGTGGTCAAACGGCCGAAGCCGGGCATGAGCGATGACACGCGGTTTTTCTGGGAAGGCTGTGACGCCGGCAAGCTGCTGATCCAGCGCTGCACCCAGTGCCAGACCTTGCGTCATCCGCCGGCGCCGGTGTGCATCGAATGCCACTCGTTTGATTGGGACAGTGTGCAGGCCAGCGGCCGCGCCAGCCTGTATTCGTTTGTGATCATGCATTACCCCGAAGTTGCCCCGTTCGACCATCCCAACCCGATCGGCCTGATCGAGCTGGAGGAGGGCGTGCGTCTGGTGGCGGGGCTTGCAGGCGCCAAGCGCGAGGACCTGCGTATTGGCCAGCCCTTGCAGCTTGAGTTCCAGACCTTCGATGGCGAGTTGACCTTGCCGCTATTCCGACCTGTGGTCGAGTAAGGGAGCCAGCATGGATTTCGACATTAGCGAAGACCAGGGCGCCATTGCCGAAATGGCCGGCAGCGTGTTTGCCGACTATTGCACCGATGACCGCCTGCGCCAGTTCGATACCAGTGAGCAGGCCTATATGCAGCCGCTGTGGGAACTGTGCGTGGAAACCGGCCTGCAAGCCCTGGCCATCCCTGAAGCACAGGGTGGCAGCGGCCTGGGCATGACCGAATTGATGCTGGTGTTACAGGCTCAGGGCCGTGCGTTGGGGCAGGTGCCGCTGTGGCGCCATCAACTGGCGGCTGCCACTGTCGCGCAGTTTGCCGATCCGTCATTGCAGGCGTGGGCTGAGGAGGCCGCCGCGGGCAGGGCATTGCTGACCCTGGATTTGAGCGGCCTGTTCAACGCCCATGGCATTCAATTGCACGGGGTAGAGACTGACGGTGGCTGGCGTGTCAAAGGCCGTGTTGGCGCTCTGGCGCTGGCCGAGCAATCGCAGGCGGCATTGCTGCTGGTCAGTGTTGACGGGCAGCCGCGGTTGGCGCTGGTCGAGCTGGGCGACAAGGCGATCACTCACGTGCCCGGGCGCATGACCCATGGTGAGGCCATTGCCGATGTACATATCGACGGGCTGCTGATCCGCGCCGAGTGCCTGCTCCCGCCAGCCGCGCTGGACTGGCTGGAGCCGCGCAGCATCGCCGCACTGGCGGCGCTGCAGCTGGGCGTCAGTGCCGAGCAGATCCGCCGCACCGTGGAATACGTCACCGAGCGGCGTCAGTTCGAACGCAGCATTGGCAGTTTTCAGGCGGTGCAAATGAGCATGGCCAACGCCCATATCGCCCTCGAAGCGCTGCGCAGCACCCTGTGGCAGTTGTGCTACCGCCTGGACGCCGGTTTGCCGGCGCCCAGCGAAGCACTGGCCACAGCCTGGCAAGCCTGTGAAGCGGGGCACCTGATTGGGCACAACGCCCAGCACGTACATGGCGGCATAGGTGTCGACCTGACCTACCCGATACACCGCTTCCTCTACTGGAGCCGCGCCCTGGGTTGTGCCCTAGGTGGATCGGCAGCATGCCTTGAACGCCTCGGCGACTGGCTGAGCCATAACGACAAGCTGGGATGGAAATATGACCTTGCAGAACACCAAGCGCTTTGACGACGTGCGCCCCGGCGAAACCCTGCCGGAACTGGCGATCCCGATCACCGTGGGCCTGATCGCCGGTGGTGCCATCGCCACCCGCGACTATTTCCCCGGCCACCATGATGTAGAGGCGGCGCGGGAGTTGGGCTCGCCACATATCTTCATGAATATCCTCACCACCAACGGCCTGGTGCAACGCTATATCGAAGACTGGGCCGGCCCCGAGGCGCGTTTTGCCTCGCTGAAGATCAAGCTTGGCGCGCCGAATTATCCCGGCGACAGCATGACCTTCAATGGCGCGGTCACCCGTCAGGATGCCACTACCCGCACGGTGGAAATCACCCTCAGCGGCAAAAATTCCATGGGTAACCACGTGACCGGTACGGTCGCGCTGGTTCTGCCCTGATCGCGGAGACAGTACTCATGACGCAATCGTCACTTTCCGGCAGCGCGGCCATTGTTGGCCTGGGCGCGACCGAATTTTCGAAAAACTCCGGGCGCACCGAACTGCGTCTGGCGCTGGAGGCCACTCTGGCTGCGTTGAAAGACGCCGGTATTGACCCTTCCGAGGTCGAGGGCTTCAGCTCGTACTCGGTGGATAAAGTGCCGGAATATGAAATCGCCCGGTTGCTGGGGTGCAAGGACGTCAAGTTCTTCTCCCAGGTGCCCCACGGCGGCGGTGCTGCCTGCGGGCCGATCATGCACGCAGCCATGGCCGTGGCCACCGGTGTGGCCAAAGTGGTGGTGGTGTACCGTGCCATGAACGAGCGCTCGTGGTATCGCTTCGGCAGCGGCAGCTACGGCTTTGCCTCGACCCCGACGTTCGAGAACGTCAACTACGGCTGGTATATGCCCCACGGCCTGCACACGCCGGCATCCTGGGTCGGGATGTTTGCCCAGCGCTACATGCATACCTACGGGGCCACCTCCGAAGACTTTGGCCGCGTAGCGGTAGCCGTACGGGATTTTGCCGCCACCAACCCCCAGGCGTTTTTCTACGGCAAGCCGATCACCCTGGAAGAACACCAGGCTTCGCGCTGGATCTGCGAGCCGCTGCACCTGCTCGATTGCTGCCAGGAATCCGACGGTGCCGTGGCGATGGTGATCACCTCGGCCGAGCGCGCCAGGGACTTGCGCCAGAAGCCGGTGATGATCAAGGCCGGTTCCCAGGGCATTACCTCGGGCCAGCAGATCATGACCTCGTTCTACCGCGACGACATCACCGGACTGCCGGAAATGGGCGTTGTCGCCAAAGAGCTGTATCGCCAGTCGGGACTTGGCCCCGAGGCGCTGCAAACGGCGATCATTTATGACCACTTCACCCCGTTTGTACTGCCGCAACTGGAAGAATTCGGCCTGTGCGAACGCGGCGAGGCCAAGGAGTTTATTCGCGCCGGGCACCATGCCCGTGGCGGCAAATTCCCGATCAATACCCATGGCGGGCAACTGGGCGAGGCTTATATCCACGGCATGAACGGCGTGGCGGAAGCGGTGCGGCAGGTGCGCGGCAGCTCGGTCAACCAGGTCGACAATGTCGAGAACGTACTGGTGACGGCCGGCACCGGTGTGCCAACCAGCGGCCTGATTCTGGGAGCAGCCTGAATGTTCGTCGACCTGACGCCAGAACAACATGCCCTGCGTTTGAAGGTGCGGGACTACTTCCAGAACCTGATGACCCCGCAGTTGCGTGAGCAATTGCGCGGCAAAGAGGGCGGCCAGCTGTACCGCGACACCATCCGCCAGATGGGCCGTGACGGCTGGCTGGCGGTGGGTTGGCCCAAGGAACACGGCGGCCAGGGCTATGGCCCTACCGAGCAGTTTATTTTCTTTGAAGAGGCCAATATCGCCGGTGCGCCGTTGCCGTTCGTAACCATCAGCACCGTGGGGCCGGCGTTGATGGCCCACGGCACCGAGCAGCAAAAGGCGCGGTTTTTGCCGGGTATCGCGGCAGGGGAAATCATCTTCGCCATCGGCTACTCCGAGCCGGATGCAGGCAGCGATCTGGCTGCGCTGAAAACCACGGCGCGCCTCGAAGGCGACGCGTTCGTGGTCAACGGCAACAAGCTCTGGACCTCGGGTGCGGAGTCGGCTGACTACATCTGGCTGGCGGCGCGCACCGACGCCGAGCGGCCGCGGCACAAAGGCGTGTCGATCCTGATTCTCGACACCCGTGCGCCGGGCTTTGCCAGCACGGTGATCCCGACCACCAGCATCCCGACGGCGGCCACCTACTACGACAACGTGCGGGTGCCCACCGACATGCTGGTGGGCGAGTTGAATGGCGGCTGGAAACTCATCACGGCACAACTTAACCACGAGCGTCTGGGCCTGGGCGCCTGGTCGGACAAGGTCGTGGGGCTGTTTGGCCGGGTCTTGAAGTGGGCCAATGCAGCCGATGAACGAGGCGTGCGTGCCACCGACAAGGCCTGGGTGCGTGCGGGACTGGCGCAATGCTACGCGCGGCTGGAAGCCATGCGCCTGATCAACCTGCGCATTGCCGCCGACCTCGAGCGCGACCGCATGGACGTGGCGCTGGCGTCGACCACCAAGGTCTACGGCTCGGAGTCGGGGATCGAGATATTGCGAGTCCTGAGCAACATGGTCGGTGCCGCGGGCTTGATACGCAGCGGTTCACCGGCGGCGCTGCTGCACGGCGAACTGGAGTACGAAGTGCGTGCTTCAGTGACCCTGACCTTTGGCGGTGGCACCAATGAAATCCAGCGCGAGCTGATCGCCCAGTTCGGTTTGGGCATGCCGCGTACCCAGCGTTAAACATTGCCGAAAACCTGTAGCCGCTGGCGAGGTACGAGGCTGCGACAAGGGGCGCAGGCCCTGCAGATCACCGGGGCTGCTGCTCATCCCGTCGCAGCCTCGTACCTCGTCAGCGGCTACAAGAACCGAAAGGTGAAACAACATGAACGCGATTGACCAGTTCAGAGAACAGACCCGCAGCTGGCTTGAGGCCAATTGCCCGCCATCGCAACGCAAGGCCATCCCTGAAGGCGAAATGGTGTGGGGGGCCCGCAAGATGGAGTTCCCCAGTGAAGATGCGCAATTGTGGTTCGAGCGCATGCGCGACAAAGGCTGGTTCTGCCCCGAGTGGCCCGTTGAATACGGTGGCGCCGGGCTGAGTGCGGAGTACAACGCCGTGCTCGAAAGCGAGCTGCGCCGCCTCAAATGCCGCCCGCCGCAAATCAACCTGGGCATCTGGATGCTGGGCCCGGTGCTGCTGGAGTTCGGTACCGAAGAGCAGAAAAAACAGCTGCTGGCACCCATGACCCGTGGAGAGGTGCGCTGGTGCCAGGGCTTCTCCGAGCCCAATGCCGGTTCTGATCTGGCCAGCCTGAAAACATCGGCCCGGGATGCCGGCGATCACTTTGTGGTCGATGGCAGCAAAATCTGGACCTCCTACGGCGACAAGTCGGACTGGATGTACGCTCTGGTGCGCACCGATGCCAAGGCCAGCAAGCACACGGGCATCAGCCTGATCGTACTGGACATGAAGAGCCCCGGAGTCAGCGTTGCGCCGATTGATTTGATCAGCGGCAAGTCGGCGTTCTGTCAGGTGTTTTTCGATGGCGTCAAAGTTCCGAAAAGCCAGTTGATCGGCCCGCTGCACGGCGGCTGGAACCTGGCCAAGCGTCTGTTGCAACACGAACGCAAGGCCATGTCCAAGTTCGGCGAATTCAGCTTGCCGACCCATTTTCATTTGTTGCCCCTGGTCAAACAGTACTTGCCCGAGGCCACCGGCCAGAGCGAGTCGGCACTGGTTGCACGAGCGGTGGCCACGGCCATGAACGAGCACAGCTACAACCTGACCGTGCAGCGCATGGGCGAAGCCGCCCGCGTCGGGCAGGACGTCAGCGGGCTGATGTCGATCATGAAGCTGGTGCACACCGAACAGGAGCGCGACAAGTTCGAAGTGCTGCTCGATGTCATGGGCTATCAGGGACTGGGCTGGGACCCGGATGCTTTCAGCCCCCAGCAACAGGCAATCACCCGCGGCTGGTTGAACAGCTTCGCCCTGACCATCTCTGGCGGCTCGTCGGAAGTGCAGCTCAACGTTATTGCCAAGCGGGTCCTGGGCCTGCCTGACGTGAAGTAAGGAAACTCACCATGAACCTGCTTTACAACGAAGATCAACGACTGCTGGCCGACAGCGCCGGCGAATTTCTCGCCGCGCGCAGCCCGGTGTCCCGTCAGCGCGCCTTGCGGGATGAAGCGCAGGTGGACGGCTTTGACCCGCTACTGTGGCAAGACGCGGTGGCGTTGGGCTGGAGTGCAATTCCTTTCCCGGAAAACCTCGGCGGGCTGGATTTTGGCTGCATGGGCCTGGGGCCGATTTTTGAAGCCATCGGTTGTAATCTCAGTGCCACGCCGTTGCTTTCGAGTGTGGTGCTCAGCGGATCGCTGCTGCACCTGCAAGGCAATGCACAGCAGCAGGACCGCTGGCTGTCGGCGACCATCAGCGGGGGGCAGCGGGTGGCGCTGGCGCTGGACGAGCAGCCACGGCACAACCCGGCGAAAGTGGCGTTGCAAGCTGTGGCCAATGGCGACGGCTACAGCCTGAGCGGAGATAAATATTTCGTTATCGACGGGGTGGGGGCCGACGCTTATCTGGTGGCGGCACGCACCGGCACGGCAGGCATCAGTCTGTTCCTGCTGCCGGCAGATGCCCCGGGCCTGACCGTCAGCCCGTTGCCGCTGATTGACTCGCGCAACCATGCGCGCTTGCAGCTGGATCAGGTACAGGTCGGGGCTGATGCCTTGCTGGGTGCCGCCGGGTCTGCCATGCCGGCCTTGAATATCGCCCTGGATCGCGGCCGCGTGTGTCTGGCTGCCGAGATGCTGGGCATGTCTGAAAAGCTGTTTGAACTGACCCTCGACTACCTCAAGACCCGTGTGCAGTTTGATGTGGCGATAGGCACCTTCCAGTCCCTGCAACATCGCGCGGCGCAGTTGTATGTGGATCTGGCGCTGGCACGCAGCGCCGTGATGGCCGGTCTGGCGGCGCTGGACGACAGCAGCCTGAGCGAGGCCGAGCGTCAGCGCCTGGCCAGCCTGGCCAAGTGGAAGGCCGGGCAGACGGCGATCAAGGTGGCCAACGAGGCGGTGCAGATGCACGGCGGCATCGGTGTCACCGACGAGCTGGATGTGGGCCTGTTTCTCAAGCGTATCCGGGTGGCCCAGGCAACCCTTGGCGATGCCGATTATCACTGCGAGCGCTATGGAGCCCTGGAGCTGGCGCACGCTTGAGCCTGTAGCGGGCAGTTCGAGTCAGGAGAATAACAAGATGAAACTTGAACAATGGCAGAGCGCCTGGCAGCAACTGATTGGTGCCGGCTCGCCTTTTGAAGTACAGACACCCGCCGATGGCGGGCCGAAATTTTTTCGTCATACCGCCGCCAGCGTCTGGGCCGCGATTGATAGCGGGCGCATCCACGGTGACCGTGAATTTCTGGTGTGGGAGCAGCAGCGCCTGACATTCAGCCAGTTTTTCGATCAGGTGGATCGCCTGGCGGGGCAACTGGTCGAGACCTTTGGCTTGCGCAAGGGTGATCGCGTGGCCATTGCCATGCGCAATCAGCCCGCCTGGCTGGTGGCGTTTGCCGCCATCCAGCGTTGCGGTGCGGTGTGTGTACCGCTCAACAGCTGGGGCCTGCGTGACGAACTGTTCCACGGTCTGCAGGACAGCGGCGCATCCCTGTTGCTGTGCGACGAGCCACGCTTGCAGTTGCTCGCCAATGACCTGCGCCAGCAGGGGCTGGCGACCGTGGTGGCGGGGCTGCGCGCAGGCGTGCCGCTGGAGGAGCATTGCCATCGGCTGGAGGACCTGCTGGCAGCCCCGGCGCTGAGCGTGCCGGTACAGTCGGTCAGTGCCAGTGATCCGGCGATGATCCTCTACACCTCGGGCACCACCAGCCTGGCCAAGGGCGTGTTGTCGACCCATGGCGCAGTCTGCCAGGCGCTGGTCGCCCTGGAGTTCCAGGGGGCATTCTGTGCGGTCAGTTCGCCGGAACGCATCAGTGTGGTAATCAATAGCGGCTATGCTCCCGCCACCCTGATGGCGGTGCCGCTGTTCCATGTCAGTGGCCTGCATGCCCAGTTTCTGCTGGCCTTGCGCAGTGGGCGGCGCTTGCTGCTGATGTACAAGTGGGACGTGGAAAAAGCCCTCGACCTGATACGTGACGAACAATGCACCCAGTTCAACGGTGCGCCGGTGATGATGCAGCAACTGCTGGCTTCGCCACGTTTTGGCAGCCCCGACACCGCGAGCCTGTTCGGGCTGGGCCTGGGCGGTGCGGCACCCTCCAGCAGCCTGCTGGACAACCTGACCCGGCGCAAGCCCGAGGCAATCGGTGGCAGCGGCTATGGCCTGACCGAAAGCAATGGCATCTGTGCGGCCCATGGTGGTGACCAGTTCGTCTACAAACCGGCATCGGCCGGGTGGCCCTTGCCGATTGTCGATGTGCGTATCGGTGACAGCCCGGATCGCCCCGTGCCGGCCGGGGTCAGCGGGCTGATCTGGATGCGCTCGCCAACCCTGATGAGCGAATACTGGAACCTGCCCGAAGCCAGTGCGCGGACCCTGTGCGATGGCTGGCTCGACACCGGCGATATCGGCTTGCTGGATGACGAAGGCTTCCTCTACATCACGGATCGCGCCAAGGATCTGATCAATCGCGGCGGCGAGAAAATAGCTGCTGCCGAAGTTGAGTCCTGTGCCTGTGAAATGCCCGGGGTGATTGAAGCGGCAGCATTTGCCGTACCTGATGATGTGCTGGGTGAAGTGGTGTTTCTGGTGGTGCGGGGCGAGCCGGATGCAACCCCAGGCAGCGAAGCCGTGCGCAGTTTTATCGCCCAGCGCCTGGCCAGCTACAAGGTGCCGGCGCAGATCCATGTGCAGCACACACCCTTTGCCCGCAATGCCTCGGGCAAGACGCTAAAAAGTGTGCTCAAGGAACTGCTGGTAACGGCCTGAGTAGTCTCTGTGGACGATGTGCTCGCCGCTGATTGGCGAAGAATGGATGCACACCCCCAGCAAGCCTTATTCGCGTAGGAGGCAATACATGAAAATAACAAGAACAGGCGTAATGCTCGCAGCCGCCATGGCCGTCAACGTGGTCGCCATCGGCACGGCATCTGCTCAGGTATCGCCCGCAGAAGCGGCCAAACTGGGCAAGGAGCTGACCTGTGTAGGGGCAGAGCAGGCGGGTAACGCCGCGGGCACCATCCCTGCGTATACCGGCAAGTACCTGGGCGAAGTGCCGGGTTGGAACCATGTGAAGTTTTCCGGCGACCAGCCGGTTGACCCCTACGCTGCGGAGAAGCCGATTCTGGTGATTACCGCGCAGAACATGGCCCAGTACGAAGACAAATTGACCGAAGGCCAGAAGGCGCTGCTCAAGCGTTATCCGACCACCTACAAGATGAACATCTACACCGGTCACCGTGACTACCGCTACCCGGATTACGTGTGCCAGCGGGTCATGAACAACGCCTTGAACGCCAAGCTGGTCAATGATGGCATGGGCTTTGAAGGGCTGGGACAAGTGCCGTTCCCGATTCCTAAAAACGGCATGGAAGCGCTGTGGAACCACCAACTGCCGGCCCGTGCCTGGACCGAAGAAAAAACCAGTGACCTGGCCTCCGTGCTGCCCAACGGCAGCATTGGCTGGGGCCGTGCCTATGCCCGTAACCTGGCCATGGCCAACTCGCCTACGGTAGAACCCAGGACTGAAAACAAGCTCCAGGCCATGAGCAACAACATGACCCTCAAGCCGACCCGTGACAACGGCACGCTGAGCATCTCCCACGAACCCTACAACTTCGCCACCGACCCGCGCCAGGCCTGGAGCTACAGCCCTTCGACCCGTCGTGTGCGACTGTTGCCGGGCTACGGCTACGACCAGCCGATGATCGGTACCAATGGCACCATGACCGTGGACGAAGACCGTTTGTATAACGGCTCGCCGGAGCGCTACAACTGGAAGCTGCTGGGTAAGCGCGAAATCTACATTCCGGCCAACGCCTACAAGCCCAACGCAGGTACGGTGAAATACGCTGACATGCTGACGCCCAATCACCCCAATCCGGACTTGATGCGTTATGAGCTGCGCCGGGTGTGGGTGGTTGAAGCCGACCTCAAGGAAGGCTACCGCCACGTATACGGCAAGCGTGTACTGTTCCTCGACGAGGACACCTGGAACTCGGTGCTGGCGGACAACTACGACGCGCGTGGCCAGTTGTGGAAACACGCCATGATCAACTACTACTACCACCCGGACATGAGTGGCTGGCAGGCCGGTTCACAGTTCTTCATGGACTTGAACTCGGGGCAGTACACCGGCTACGGCATGACCAACGAAGCCAAGAAAGGCCCGATCCTCAACGAAGGCAAGTTCACCCCTGACCAGTACACCGCTGATGCGGCGCGGGCGATGGGGAGGTAAACCGCAGGGTTGCAGGTAAAAGCCCCGTCGGTGTAACGCCTGCGGGGCTTTTTCATGGGCTCAGGTCAGTGAGGCAAACGTCATTCCGGTGGCATGGACGACCTGACGCATGGTGCGCAGTGTCGGGTTGCCCTTGGGCGAAAGGGCGCGGTACAGGCTTTCGCGGGAGAGCCCGGCCTTTTCGGCTATTTGTGCCATGCCGCCCCGTGCCTCGACAACATGGCGCAACGCGGTCAGAAAGCTGGCCTGGCCACCTTCTTCATCGAGCTCATCAATGGCGATACGCAGGTATTCAATGGCAAATTCGGGATCCTGGCGGATCATCTCGATAACGGATTCGTCGTGATTCTTGGTTTTGTTCATGGCTTCCTCTTCTGATACTCGTTCCAGCAGCGCACGGCTTTTTCGATTTCGGCCTGTTGCTGGCGCTTGTCGCCACCCAGCAGCAACAACACCAGTTTTTTGCCGTCCCGAGCGTAATACAGCCGATAGCCTGGTCCGTGATCTATACGCAATTCCCATACGCCCTGGCACAGGGGTTTGCAATCACCAAAAGCGCCCGCTGAAAGCCGGTTGACCCGCACGGTGATGCGTGCCTTGGCCGTGCGATCCTTTAAGTGGTCCAGCCACTGCTGGTAAGGGTCGTTACCTGTTTCGCGGAGGTAGTGTCTTATCTCTAGTATTTGAAATGTAGCTTTGAAGCTACCCTTTGGTCAATTATTTTTAACCGCCAAGCACGGCTGTTCGTCAGTGCAGACCCACATTCAATGTGATTGAAGGTGGCCGTGGCAAAGCTAGGGCTGCGGTGTAGCGAGGGCAATTAGGATGGATCGCAAGGTTGTGCAGGTTTTATTACATAGGCGCATTTGCGGCGCAGCGGCAGACCCCGGTAATGCAACAAGTCATTGCCGGGGGAGGGGGAGGGTTGTGTCGAAGGGGAGTGATTAATTATGCCTGCGACCACACGGCCAATTCGTAGCCATCCAGGTCGGTGAAGTGGAAGCGGCTGCCGCCGGGAAACTTGAATTCAGGTCGGCTGATGAGACCTCCGGCAGCGCTGATGGCTTGCTGAGGCTGGGCCAGGTCGTCGGCGTACAGAATGATCAGCGGGCCACCGGGGCGTACAGGTTCGCCAGTGGTGAAGCCGCCGCTCAGGCGCCCATCGCTGAATTCGCAGTAAGTGGGGCCAAAGTCGGTGAAGGTCCAGCCGAATACGGCGCCATAAAAGGCTTTGCTGCGCGCGATGTCATGGACGTTGAATTCGATGTTGTCGATCCTGTTTTGGCGGTTGTCAGTGGTCACGGGCATCTCCTTATGAGGCTCAAATATAGATAAGTGACTGGCTGAATGCCATGCGGTTCTCATCAGCGCAAGAAGCTCGTAGCCATTGGCCAAAGCAGTCACCCAGCTTGAGTGTTTTGACCATTGTTGCAGAGCCTTCGCAGGGCGATTATCAGCAGGATTTTTCACGGTTCCCATCCTAAAAATAAAGACCGAGGGATTCTGCTGATGCGCGACTATCTGAGTTCGATGACTGATTTTGACTACCAACGCACGGTAGCCGGTGCGCTGGATGGCCATCTGGCAGCGATCAATGCCTGTGTCGAGTGCTGCGACCGTCATGCCTTGCCGGGCCGCATTGCGTTGTTCTGGGAGGGGCGCGATACCAGCAGCGCGACTTATACCTTCACTCAGTTGCAGGAGCAGGCCGCGCGCTTTGCCAATTTTCTCCTCGCCCAGGGCGTCAAGCAGGGCGACAAGGTGGCAGGTTTGCTGCCACGCAATGTCGAGTTGTTGATCGTCGCATTCGCCGCCTGGCGCATTGGTGCCATCTATCAGCCTCTGTTCACCGCATTCGGGCCCAAGGCCATTGAACACCGGCTTAACAGCTCGGGGGCCGTGCTGGTGGTCACCGATGCGGTCAACCGCGTCAAGTTGGACGAGGTCAATGACTGTCCGGCCATTGTCACGGTGGCGGGAGCCAAGGGGCAGGGCCTGGTACGTGGCGACTTCAGTTTCTGGGCAGAGCTGGACAACTACCCGGCTACCTGTGAGCCGGTGATGCTGAGCGGTGAAGATCCGTTCCTGCTGATGTTTACCTCAGGCACTACCGGGCCAGCCAAGCCGCTGCTGGTGCCGCTCAAGGCCATCGTTGCATTCCAGAGCTACACCCGTGATGCAGTGGGGCTGCGCCCCGAGGATTCGTTCTGGAACCTGGCAGATCCGGGCTGGGCCTATGGCATTTATTTCGGCATCACCGGGCCACTGTCGATGGGCCACCCGATCACCCTGTACGACGGCCCGTTCACGGTCGAAAGTACCTGCCGGGTCATCAGGAAATACGGTATTACCAACCTGACCGGTTCGCCCACCGCCTATCGCCTGTTGATTGCGGCCGGTGACGCCTTCGCCAGCAAGATCAAGGGCCAGTTGCGCGTGGTCAGCAGTGCCGGGGAGCCGCTCAACCCCGAAGTCATCCGCTGGTTTGCCGATGAACTCAACGTCACCATCCACGACCACTATGGCCAGACCGAAGTCGGCATGGTGCTGTGCAACCATCACGGGCTCGATCATCCGGTGCATATGGGCGCCGCCGGTTTTGCCTCGCCGGGCCACCGCATCGTGGTGCTCGATGACAATCATCAGGAGCTGCCCGTTGGCCAGCCGGGGATTCTGGCGGTTGATCGCAGCCAGTCGCCGATGTGCTGGTTTGGTGGCTACGAAGGCTTCAAGACCAAGGCTTTTGTCGGCAACTATTACCTGAGTGGCGATACCGTGGAGCTGAACCCGGACGGCAGCATCAGTTTTGTCGGGCGCAGCGACGACGTGATTACCACGTCCGGGTACCGCGTCGGGCCTTTTGATGTGGAAAGCGCCCTGATCGAACACCCGGCGGTGGTAGAGGCCGCCGTGGTGGGCAAGCCGGACCGTGAACGCACCGAGCTGGTCAAAGCCTTTGTGGTGTTGAGCCCTCAGTATCTGGGGGATGCACAACTGGCTGAAACCCTGCGCCTGCACGTGCGTCAACGGCTGGCTGCCCACGCTTACCCCCGTGAAATCGAATTTGTCAGCGAATTGCCGAAGACACCCAGCGGCAAGTTGCAGCGCTTTATTTTGCGCAATCAGGAAATCGCCAAGGCTGAGCTGGCCGCAAGCGCCAGCGTCTAACTTTCAGGAATCATCATGCAAATCGAAAACAAGGTTTTTATCGTCACCGGTGGTGCATCGGGGCTGGGTGCCGCCACGGCGCACATGCTGGTCAAGGCAGGTGCCAAAGTGATGCTGGTGGACCTGAACGCCGAAGCAGTGGCCGCCCAGGCCCTGGCGTTGGGCGAGCAGGCGCGCAGCGCTGTGGCGGACATCAGCCAGGCAGATGCCGCCCAGGCGGCCGTGGCCGCTACAGTGGCCGCCTTTGGCGCGGTCAACGGGCTGGTCAACTGTGCCGGCATTGTGCGCGGTGAAAAGATCCTCGGTAAAAACGGCCCCCATGGGCTGGACACATTCAGCCAGGTGATCAACGTCAACCTGATTGGCAGCTTCAACATGTTGCGTCTGGCTGCAGCGGCGATTGCCGAAACCACTGCCGATGCCGAGGGCGAGCGCGGGGTGATCATCAACACGGCTTCGGTCGCGGCATTCGACGGTCAGATCGGTCAGGCAGCTTATGCCGCATCCAAGGGCGCGATTGCCAGTCTGACCTTGCCTGCAGCCCGTGAACTGGCACGCTTCGGCATTCGGGTAATGACCATCGCCCCGGGTATTTTTGAAACCCCGATGATGGCTGGCATGACGCCTGAAGTGCGTGCATCGCTGGCCGCCGGTGTGCCATTTCCACCACGCTTGGGCAAGCCTGACGAGTACGCCTCGCTGGTGCGTCAGATTATTGAAAACAGCATGCTCAATGGTGAGGTGATCCGACTCGACGGTGCCTTGCGCATGGCCGCGAAATAAGAGGTGAGATATGACAATCAGCAATGATCCGGTTGTAATCGTAAGTGCTGCGCGTACGCCCATGGGCGGCTTTCAGGGGGACTTCAAGGGCCTGACCGCGCCGCAACTGGGCGCTGCGGCGATCCGTGCAGCGGTTGAACGCGCGGGTGTTGCTGCCGATGGTGTGCAAGAAGTGTTGTTTGGCTGTGTGCTGTCGGCAGGGATCGGCCAGGCACCTGCCCGTCAGGCCGCCCTGGGGGCCGGGCTGGACAAGGGTACCCGTTGCACCACACTGAACAAGATGTGCGGCTCGGGCATGGAAGCGGCCATTCTTGGGCACGACAGGCTGCTGGCCGGCAGTGCCGATGTGGTGGTGGCAGGGGGCATGGAGAGCATGTCCAATGCGCCGTACCTGCTTGATCGCGCCCGCAGCGGTTACCGCATGGGCCATGGCCGGGTGCTGGATCACATGTTCCTCGACGGCCTGGAAGACGCCTATGACCGTGGCCGCCTGATGGGGACTTTTGCCGAAGACTGCGCCCAGAATCACGGTTTTACCCGTGAAGCTCAGGATGCCTTTGCCGTGGCCTCCCTGACCCGTGCGCAGCAGGCCATCAAGGACGGCAGTTTTAGCAGCGAGATCGTCCCGGTGCAGGTGACCGTGGGTAAAGAGCAGCGCCTGATCAGTGATGACGAGCAGCCGCCCAAGGCCAATCTGGCAAAAATTCCAACCCTGAAACCGGCGTTCCGCGAGGGCGGTACGGTGACGGCGGCCAACTCCAGCTCGATTTCCGACGGTGCGGCGGCGCTGGTACTGATGCGTCGCAGCGAAGCGCAAAGACGTGGCCTCAAACCGTTGGCGGTTATCCACGGCCACGCCGCCTTTGCCGATGAGCCGGGGTTGTTTCCGACTGCACCGGTGGGGGCAATCAAGCGCCTGATGAGCAGCACTGGCTGGGATCTGAACCAGGTCGATCTGTTTGAAATCAACGAAGCGTTCGCTGTGGTCAGCCTGGTAACCATGACCGAGCTGGATATCCCCCACAGCAAGGTCAATATCTACGGCGGCGCCTGTGCCCTGGGGCATCCGATTGGGGCTTCGGGTGCGCGAATACTGGTGACTTTGCTCTCGGCATTGCGCCAGCAAAAGGCTACACGCGGTGTTGCCGCCATCTGCATCGGCGGCGGTGAAGCCACGGCCATTGCCGTGGAATGTCTGTATTAAGGATTTTGTATGCTGCCTACACCCGAACAATTACAAATACGCGAAGCAGCCCGAGAGTTTGCCCAGGAACGCCTCAAACCCTTTGCCGCCGAGTGGGACAAGCAGCATCGCTTCCCTCGTGATGCAATTGCCGAGATGGCTCAATTAGGGTTTTTCGGCATGCTGGTGCCCGAGGAGTGGGGCGGTTGTGACACGGGTTATCAGGCCTATGCCATGGCCCTTGAAGAAGTCGCCGCCGGTGACGGCTCTTGCTCCACGATCATGAGCGTGCATAACTCGGTGGGTTGCGTGCCGATTCTCAAATACGGCAGCGAGGCGCAAAAACAGCAATTTCTGATCCCCCTGGCCAGCGGTGAAATGCTCGGCGCGTTTGCCCTCACCGAGCCGCAGGCCGGCTCCGATGCCAGTGACCTGAAAACCCGAGCCCGCCGCGAAGGCGATCATTACATTCTCAATGGCTGCAAGCAGTTCATTACCTCAGGGCAAAACGCCGGAGTGGTGATCGTGTTTGCGGTGACGGACCCGGCGGCGGGCAAGCGTGGCATTACCGCGTTTATCGTACCCACGGATACTCCGGGTTACAGCGTGGCCCGGGTTGAAGACAAACTGGGGCAGCATGCATCGGACACCTGCCAGATTCTGTTTACTGACCTGAAGATACCGGTGGCCAACCGCCTGGGCGAAGAGGGGCAAGGCTACAAGATTGCCCTGGGCAACCTGGAAGGCGGGCGCATCGGTATTGCTGCACAAGCCGTAGGCATGGCCCGTGCAGCCTTTGAAGCGGCCCGCGACTATGCCCGCGAACGCGTGACCTTTGGCCAGCCCCTGGTGGAGCATCAGGCGGTGGCGTTTCGCCTGGCCGATATGTCGACGGAAATCGCCGTCGCCCGGCAGATGGTCCATTACGCTGCGGCACTGCGTGACAGTGGGCAATCGGCGCTGGTCGAGGCCTCGCAAGCCAAGCTGTTTGCATCGGAAATGGCCGAGCGCGTGTGCTCCAAGGCGTTGCAAACCCTGGGCGGTTATGGCTATTTGAGCGACTTCCCGCTGGAACGGATCTACCGCGATGTGCGGGTGTGCCAGATCTATGAAGGCACCAGTGATATTCAGCGCATGGTCATTTCGCGCAATCTTTGAATCGAGGACATTAGCGATGAGCTACGAAACCATTCTGTTGGACATCCATGGGCAAGTGGGCCTGATTACCCTGAACCGGCCCCAGGCGCTGAATGCTCTGAATGCGCAATTGATCCGCGAAGTAAACCACGCGCTGGACAGGCTGGAAGCCGATAACGGGATTGGCTGTATCGTTATCACCGGCTCGAAGAAATCCTTTGCTGCCGGTGCGGACATCAAGGAGATGGCCGACCTGAGCTACCCGCAAATTTATCTTGATGACCTGTTTTCCGACAGCGACCGTGTGGCGGCCAGGCGCAAGCCGATTATTGCTGCAGTCGCGGGTTTTGCCCTGGGTGGCGGTTGTGAACTGGCAATGATGTGTGACTTTATTCTGGCCGGGGACAACGCCAAATTCGGCCAGCCTGAAATCAACCTGGGGGTGTTGCCGGGCATGGGCGGCACACAGCGCCTGACCCGTGCGGTGGGCAAGGCCAAGGCCATGGAAATGTGCCTGAGCGGGCGCCTGATAGGCGCAGAAGAGGCGGAACGTTCGGGGTTGGTGGCCCGTGTGGTGCCGGTGGATGAATTGCTCGACGAAGCGCTGAAGGTAGCGGCCACCATTGCCAAAAAGTCCCTGCCGGTGCTGATGCAGACCAAGGAATGCGTCAACCGTGCCTTTGAGGTGAACCTGGCTGAAGGTGTGCGTTTCGAGCGTCGGGTATTCCACGCCTTGTTCGCCACACAGGACCAGAAGGAAGGCATGGCGGCGTTTGTTGAAAAACGCGAGGCGCAGTTCAAGAACCAATAACTGCACATGCCTCTATGTGGGAGCGGGCTTGCTCGCGATAGCCTCAACTCGGTGTGTGAGAAGCACCGAGCCGCCTGCATCGCGAGCAAGCCCGCTCCCACTGGTTTTGAGCCAGTTTCTAAAGCAGGTAATTCTTCAGCTCCCGCGCAATCACCATGCGCTGAATCTCGCTCGACCCTTCATAAATCTGGGTAATCCGCGCATCGCG
Source organism: Pseudomonas sp. CCC4.1 (assembly GCF_035019225.1). Classification (NCBI taxonomy): domain Bacteria; kingdom Pseudomonadati; phylum Pseudomonadota; class Gammaproteobacteria; order Pseudomonadales; family Pseudomonadaceae; genus Pseudomonas; species Pseudomonas sp. CCC4.1. The sequence continues at coordinate 39,520 of NZ_JASJWL010000009.1, forward strand.
GTAGTAGCGCTCCACCGGATAGTCTTCAAGGTAGCCATAGCCACCGTGGATCTGGATGGCTTTGGAACACACATACTCGGCCATTTCCGAAGCAAACAGTTTGGCTTGCGAAGCTTCTGACAGACAGGGCTTGCCCGCGCTGCGCAGGCGCGCCGCATGCAGGATCAGCAGGCGTGCCGCATTGATGCGGGTCTGCATGTCGGCGAGCATATTGGCCACGCTCTGGTGCTCAATGATCGCCTTGTCAAATTGCACCCGGTCACGGGCGTAACCCAGTGCTGCCTCGAAGGCCGCACGGGCGATGCCCAATGCCTGGGCGCCAATGCCGATTCGCCCGCCTTCCAGGTTGGCCAGGGCAATGGCCAGCCCCTTGCCGCGCTCGCCGAGCATATTGGCTTCAGGCACGCTGCAGCTGTTGAGGGTTACCGCGCAGGTGTCCGAGGCGCGGATGCCCATTTTGTGTTCGGTGCGGTCGACAATAAAACCGGGGGTGGCGGTGGGTACCAAAAACGCCGAAATGCCTTTTTTGCCCAGATCAGGGTCGGTTACCGCAAAGACAATGGCCAGTTTGGCGCGCTTGCCATTGCTGACAAACTGCTTGGCACCGGTAATCACCCATTGACCGTCACGCAACTCGGCGCGGGTGCGCAGGTTATGGGCTTCGGAGCCGGCCTGGGGTTCGGTCAGACAGAAGCAGGCGATGGTCTGCCCGCTGGCCAGCTCCGCCAGCCAGGTCTGTTTTTGTGCCTCGCTGCCGTATTTCAGTATCGGCCCGCAGCCCACCGAATTGTGGATGCTCATCAGGGCGCCGGTAGCGGCATCGCCCGCTGAGATTTCCTCCACGGCCAGGGCGTAGGCGACGTAATCGACATAAGTGCCACCCCATTCCTCCGGCACCACCATGCCCAGCAACCCCAGTTCGCCAAGCTTGGCCACCAGCGCGTCGTCGATCCAGCCGGCTTTTTCCCAGGCCTGGGCATGGGGAGCGATTTCACGCCGGGCAAAGTCGCGAGCCATGTCGCGGATCATCACTTGTTCTTCGCTCAGTTCGATGTCTTGCATGGCTCAGGCTCCCTTGGCGTTGAATGCGGTGAAGAAACTGGCGACATGGGCTGGATCCAGTGCATCCAGGCTGGGCGGGTTCCACTGCGGTTTCTTGTCCTTGTCGATAATCAATGCACGCACGCCTTCCATCAGGTCGCCGCGATCAAACCACTGGCGATCCAGGTGCAGTTCCAGGGCGAAGCACTGCTCAAGGGGCAGCGCTCGGCCACGGCGCAGCATTTCAAGGGTCACGGCCATCGCCAGCGGCGAGCGGGTTTGCAACAGGTCGGCGGTTTCATTGGCCCAGTCGCGAGTTTCCGGGGCTATGACAGCGCGCAGATGGGCGATAATCCGTGGCATGTCGACCTGGGCGAAAACGCTGTCAATCAGCGGGCGCAACCTGGCCAGCGGTGGGTCGGGCAATACGGTTACGGCGAATCGGGCTACCAGCGCGGTCAGGTCATCGATAGGGGATTTTTGCCAGTTGAGGCTGTCGAGGCCCTTGTCCAGTTCAGGCAATGCGGTGCTTTCCAGATAGCCGTCAGCAAGCCCGCAGTACAAGGCATCGGCAGCGCGGATTTGGACCCCGCTGACGCCCAGGTAAGTGCCTAGCTGACCTGGCGTTCGGGTCAGGAAGTAGCTACCGCCAACGTCAGGAAAATAACCGATGCCCACTTCCGGCATCGCCAATTTGCTGCGCTCGGTAACCAGGCGCAGATCCGCGCCTTGCACCAGGCCCATGCCGCCGCCGAGAACGAAGCCGTCCATCAAGGCCACAACGGGTTTGGGGTAGCGGTGCAGGGTCAGGTCGAGGGCATATTCCTCTTCAAAGAACAGGGTATGCAGGGTGTCGTTGTTTTGATAGCTGTCGTACAGCGAGCGTATATCTCCGCCCGCGCAGAAGGCTTTTTCGCCCGCGCCACGCAGTACCACGGCCTTGACTTGCGGGTCTTCGACCCAGGCATCGAGTTGCTGCTGGAGGCTGCGGACCATTTCAAGATTGATGGCATTGAGTCCGCCTGGGCGGTTCAGGGTCAGGTGGCCAATATGGTTGCGGACCTCGGCCAGAACGGTGCTTTGCAGCTGCGCGATATCCGGTGTCGGTGAGGAGGAAACCTGAGCAGTCATCACTAACTCCCTGCTTTATATTATTTTTAAGGGGGTTCACGGGTGAACGATAACCGATGCTAACAGTGCAAATTTGCCCATTACAACCCTGATAAGTGCAGGGTTGCTGTGCATTTTTGCATATTGGGCGTGCAGCAATGCGCGATCTTATTGCGCCAGCCAGCCACCATCGACATTCCATGCCGCGCCCCGTACCTGACTGCCAGCCTCACTGCATAAAAACAGCACCAGCTCGCCCAGTTGCGGCGGGGTGACGAATTCCAGCGAAGGTTGTTTTTCGGCCAACAGGTCGTGCTGCGCCTGATAGGGGTCAATGCCCTGGCTGATGCGCTGATCAATCTGTTTTTGCACCAGCGGCGTCAGCACCCAGCCCGGGCAAATGGCGTTGCAGGTGATATTGCTGGTGGCGGTTTCCAGGCCCACCACTTTGCTCAGGCCGATTACCCCGTGCTTGGCGGCGACATAGGCGGCCTTGCCGACCGAGCCCACCAGGCCATGAACCGAGGCAATATTGACGATGCGCCCCCAGCCGCGCTTGCGCATGCCGGGCAGGGTGAGGCGGGTGCTGTGGAACACGCTGGACAGGTTAATGGCGATGATCGAATCCCAGCGCTCTACCGGGAACTCTTCGACGCTGGCTACATGCTGAATGCCTGCATTGTTGACCAGGATGTCGATGCCGCCGAATTCGCGTTCGGCATAATCGATCATGTCGGCGATCTGCGCCGGGTCGCTGACATCTGCGGGGTGGTGACCTACCCTGACGCCGAACTGTTCGACTTCGGCAATCACTTTGGCCGGATCGCCAAAACCGTTGAGGATCAGGTTGGCTCCGGCCTTGGCCAGGCTCAATGCGATACCCAGGCCGATGCCGCTGGTGGAGCCGGTAACCAATGCAGTTTTACCTGTAAGGCTCATGATCAATTCCTCGGATGCGTCACGACGGATTCGTGAATGAGGAAACGTAGCACGGGGATTTGCCGTTGCCCAAACGAAACGACCCGCCAAAAGGCGGGCCGTCTTCACGCAGCGCGCAGAGGATCAGTCCTGGCGGCTGGTGACTTCCAGCAGGTGGTAGCCAAACTGGGTTTTAACCGGGCCTTGCACCACGTTGATTGGCGCGCTGAACACGACAGTGTCGAATTCTTTAACCATTTGGCCCGGGCCGAAAGAGCCCAGATCGCCGCCCTGACGGCTGGATGGGCAAGAAGAATTGGCCTTGGCAACTTCGGCGAAATCAGCGCCGCCTTCGATTTGGGCTTTCAGTTCGTTGCACTTGTCTTCGGTGGCAACCAGGATATGACGGGCAGTGGCTTTGGCCATGAGGGTGTACTCCTTTCAAGAAAGTGCCGAGCCTACCGGATTCAGTAGGGTTTTTCTCGGCAAAAAGTGCGCTTAGCTATATTTCGTTGCGGGTTTGCCGGTGGGCTTATGCTCCCGCTGCCTTTAGTCGTCTGGCGTGATCGAGGTAATGGGCGACAGGGTCAATGCGTGTGCGGTTCATTCTGGCCAGGTGATTGATGGTGTCCAAGTGGTCCATTGCATAGTCCGAGCCGATCACATGGCCCAGATGCGAGCTGAAACGTCCGACCAGCCCGTCGTTCTGTTTGCTCTCGCGGGTGAAGAAACTGCCAAAGATGCGGCAGGCATTGTGTAGAGGGTCGAGCAGATTTAGCGACTCCGACAACCGTGAACCCTTGATGATGCCGCTCCATGAGTAATAAAGAACGTCATTGACCTGCTCGGGGCCCATGCCGCCCCAAGTGGCGGGCAGGCCCTGGGGGTATTTCAGGTTGAAGGCGGCAACGCCTTCGGTGGTCAGCGCGTTGAGGGCTTCAAGGGCGTGTTGCGGTAATTGCCGGTGGCCGGTGATCGCGGACAGGAAACTGGAAAACGAGGTGGTCAGGGCGGCGGCGACGGTTTCGGGGAGCGATCCGGGCACGAAGGCCTGGCGCAAGCGGTCTGCTGCTTCGGAGCCATGATTCGGACCGCTGACGGAGGTGACGGAGGCGATCATAAGGGGGGCCACGGCTGCCGCATAGCGGGCTGTCAGGGCACCCTGGCTGTGGCCGATCAGGTTGACCCGTGTTGCCCCGGTGCGCGAGCAAACCCCGCGTATATATTCAAGCAGCTGCTCGCCCCGGGTCTCGTTGTTGTTGGCGGCCGAGATGATCGGTACGAAAACCCGGGCGCCCGATCCGCCGAGCGCTTGCTTGATGCCTTTGAAGTAGTTGAATGGGCCTATGCGGCCGAAACCGAAGAGGCCGTGTACCAGTAATATCGGATACTTGGTATTGGCTGAGTCGTCCATGGGCTATTTTCCAGGTGTTTTTGAACCATAAAAACACCTTAGTCGATACCGGCCTCGCGCAACCGTAGGCATTGTCCCTGGTTGCGCTGTGGTTTGCCGAACGCGTCTGTCAGGCGATGGCCTTGGCGGTGTGGCGCTGTGTTTGCAACTGATGTGCGGCGTTACGCAGCAGTTGCTCGGTCGCGTCCCAGCCCAGGCAGCCATCGGTCACCGAGACCCCGTAGCGCATGTTTGCACCCAGGGACTGGCAGCCTTCGAACAGATGGCTTTCGAGCATCATGCCGATCAGCGAGTGATCGCCGGCAAGACGTTGTTCAAGCACATCATTGAAGACTTGCGGCTGGCGCAGCGGGTCTTTGCCACTGTTGGCGTGGCTGCAATCGACCATCATGCGGGCCGGGATGGCGGACTTCTCAAGCCCTGCACGCGCCTTGGCGACGCTGGCGCGGTCGTAGTTGGGACCGCTGTGGCCGCCGCGCAACACCAGATGGGTGTCGGGATTGCCACGGGTCTCGACGATTGCCGGGTGGCCCTGGCTGTCGACGCCGAAGTGACGATGGCTGTGGGCGGCGGAACGCATGGCGTCGCAGGCAATGGCCACGCCGCCGTCGGTACCGTTCTTGAAGCCCACCGGCAAATCAAGCCCGCTGGCCATTTCGCGGTGGATTTGCGATTCCGTGGTGCGGGCGCCAATAGCTACCCAGCCCAGCAAGTCGTCGAAGTAGCCGGCGGCGATGGGTTGCAACAGCTCGGTGGCGACCGGCAGGCCCATGCGCAGCATCTCCAGCATCAATTCGCGCGAAAGGGTCAGGCCGTGGGCCATGTCATCGCTGCCGTCCAGGTGCGGGTCGTAGGCCAGGCCTTTCCAGCCCACGGTGGTGCGCGGTTTTTCAATGTAAGCGCGCATTACCAGCAGCATGTCGTCGCGCACATCATGGGCGAGGGCAGCCAGGTTGCTGGCGTATTCCAGGGCGGCGACGGGATCGTGGATGGAGCAGGGGCCGACCACCACCAGTAAACGGGAGTCTTCACCGTCAAGGATGGCGCGAATGGCCTGGCGCTGGCTGCTGATCTGGACGCGCAGGGCATCGCTGAGGGGCAGTTGCTGTTTGAGTTGTGCTGCCGTGGGCAGGCGACGGGTAGTCACCGGGGCAGATACGGCGTGTACGGTTGGCAGGGCGGATACGGATGCGTTCATGGTTCGGGCTTCCTGGGCAGGCGGCGGGTTGTCCGGCGCGCTCAGCCCTAGTGGGGTGTTCGACAATTGGCCAGACTGGCTGTAAGTACGTGTGTGCCACCAATGTGGGTCCGTTCGGAGGCGGCAGGCTGTCCCGAACGGCGGCTGATAAATCGCCATGCAGTGCAAAGGTCGAAACGGTAATAAGTGGCGTAGTTCATGGGGTAAATCCTCAATTCAAGAAAATGTCAGGGGCCAAAAAAACAAAACCCCCGGTCGGGAAGCCGACCGGGGGTGAGAATTCTCTGTCAGGCGACCCCTAAGTAGTGGGCGCCGTGTGGGTATCAGGCGCGCCAGTGGCTAAACCAATACCCAAAATAAAATCGTGCTGTGGAGTGCATGTTGTTCGCGCACACAGCAGCAGCCAGACGCGATTGGCGTGTGGTCATGCAGATGGCGGTGGTGGCGTGATGCAACATGGGTGGTCTCCGATTGATGGTTTGCAGCTTACGCGAGGCGAACGGGCAGATTCAATAAGAAAATACTATCTGGAACTCCCACGATCACTATTGGCCTGCACGTGTGCAATGCCGGGGCAGGGCGCAGAGCCCTGTAATCGGGCCCCTGAGCCAGTATAAACACTAAATCGGGCCTGTCGCCCGATTAGGCGCATACTCAAGCTAACTCATCATCCTTAGCTTCTGTCAGATGCGTGCCCTGGGACGGAATGATCCCGTCCTTCATGCCCAGAAGAACCGCTACCTTGTGGGCTTCACCACGTTTCCCCTTTTTGCGCCCGGCGAGCACTTGATAAGTGGTAGCCGGGTCTATGCCATGTTCCCGAGCGAACTCTTGAACGGACTTTCCCTGGTGTTCCAGCCATGCCTTGGCTTGTGCAGCGGTACGAATTCCGGTCATAGTTCAAAACCGTTCAAAGTTGTTTAATATTTATCGATTATACCATCCTTGTGGGTGTTTAAAATGGGATCCTACATCCAAATGAGTGGAATTGGTTTGCGCTTGCGGCAGGAGCGAGAGCGGCTAGGTTTGTCGCAAAAAACTTTTGGCGAAATCGGTGGTGTCGAGGCTAATGCCCAGGGCAAATATGAAAATGGTGACCGCGCACCCAAGGCAGATTACTTGTCGCGCGTTGCTGCCCGGGGTGTTGACGTGCTTTACGTGTTGACCGGCAGTCCAACCCCGACCCTGCTCGATAATTTGAGTCATCTTGAAGAGAAGGTGCTGATCAGTTACAGGGTGCTGCACAAGGAGGATCAGGACGCCATTCGCCGCCTCACCACTACCCTGGCAGAATTATCGGTACCTCAAGCGGCAAAGGAACGCCGTGATCCTAAGGAGGTAGATCCCGTCAAGGAATGAATGTTTAAAAGGATTTAATGCTTTGGCAGGGATAGTTGACGCAAGTCGATAGGTTGGTGCTTTAGTTTTTGCTATGGTGTCGGCAATCAACCAAGACCAATTTGCGAGGTGTCGACTTGATTCGGGTTCTAGTGGTCGATGACCACGATCTTGTGCGTACAGGGATCACACGAATGCTGGCCGATATCGAAGGTCTGCAGGTGGTCGGTCAGGCCGAGTCCGGCGAAGAGTCGTTGCTCAGGGCTCGTGAATTGAAGCCGGATGTGGTCCTGATGGATGTCAAAATGCCTGGCATTGGTGGTCTTGAGGCTACTCGCAAGATGATGCGCAGCCACCCGGATATCAAGGTTGTCGCTGTGACCGTGTGTGAAGAAGACCCTTTTCCTACGCGCTTGCTGCAAGCAGGCGCGGCGGGTTACATGACCAAAGGTGCCGGTCTGGCTGAAATGGTTCAGGCAATTCGCCAGGTGTTCGCAGGCCAGCGCTATATCAGTCCGCAAGTGGCACAGCAACTGGCGCTCAAATCTTTTCAGCCTGCCAGCGACTCTCCCTTCGATGCCTTGTCCGAGCGCGAAATCCAGATCACCCTGATGATTGTTGGCTGTCAGAAGGTTCAGGTTATTTCTGACAAGCTTTGTTTGTCGCCCAAGACGGTAAACACCTATCGCTACCGTATTTACGAGAAGCTCTCGGTCAAGAGCGATGTTGAGCTGGCCTTGCTGGCCGTTCGTCACGGCATGGTTGATGCTGGTTAGAGATGACAGACGTGTTTGATGCAAGTGCATTTCTTTCGACCTGCAGTGGTCGACCCGGCGTGTATCGCATGTTCGACAGCGATGCGCGGCTTCTCTATGTGGGCAAGGCCAAGCACCTGAAAAAACGCCTGGCCAGCTATTTTCGCAAAACCGGCCTGGCGCCCAAGACGGCTGCACTGGTTGCGCGTATCGCGCAAATTGAAACCACTATCACCGCCAACGAAACCGAAGCGCTGTTGCTTGAGCAGACGCTTATCAAAGAGTGGCGTCCGCCGTACAACATCCTGTTGCGCGACGACAAGTCCTACCCCTATGTGTTTTTGTCGGATGGTCAATACCCGCGGCTGAGTATTCACCGCGGTGCCAAAAAACTGAAAGGCAAGTATTTCGGGCCTTACCCCAGCGCCGGCGCCATCCGTGAAAGTCTGAGTATCCTGCAGAAGACTTTTCTGGTGCGTCAGTGCGACGACAGCTACTTCAAAAACAGAACGCGACCTTGCTTGCAGTACCAGATCAAGCGTTGCAAGGCGCCTTGCGTCGGCCTGGTTGACCCGCAGGAATATGCCGAGGACGTACGCCATTCGATCATGTTCCTTGAAGGGCGTAGCAGTGCCCTGACCGATGAGTTGAACGCAGCCATGGAACAGGCTGCCAGCACGCTGGACTTCGAGCGTGCCGCTGAGGTGCGTGACCAGATTTCCTTGCTGCGCCGGGTTCAGGACCAGCAAAGCATGGAGGGCGGTAACGGCGACGTGGACGTGATTGCCGCTTTCGTCAACCCGGGCGGCGCCTGTGTGCACCTGATCAACGTGCGCGGCGGGCGTGTGCTGGGCAGCAAGAATTTTTTCCCTCAGGTAGGTATTGAGGAAGATGTCGCCGAAGTCATGGCGGCCTTTCTTGGCCAGTACTACATCAGCAGCCCCGAGCGCGACCTGCCCAGCGAGTTGATCGTCAACGTGGAGCATGAGAGCTTCGGGGCGATTATCGATGCAATCGCCGAGCTGCGTGGCCGAGAGCTGGCGATCAGCTATCGTGTGCGCGGCACCCGGGCGCGCTGGCAGCAGTTGGCGGTCACCAATGCCGAGCAAGCGCTGATGGCCCGCCTGACCAATCGCCTGCATGTGGCGGCGCGTTTTGAAGCCTTGGCCCAGGTATTGAAACTCGACGAGATTCCGCAGCGCCTGGAGTGCTATGACATCAGCCACTCCAGCGGCGAGGCCACTGTGGCGTCCTGCGTGGTGTTTGGCCCCGAGGGGCCGATCAAGTCCGACTACCGGCGCTTTAACATTGAAGGTGTCACGCCAGGCGACGACTATGCCGCCATGCACCAGGCACTGATGCGGCGCTTCAGTCGACTCAAGGAGGGAGAGGGCAAACTGCCGGACATTCTTCTGGTCGACGGTGGCAAGGGGCAGATGTCGATGGCCCGTGATGTGTTGAATGAATTGGCAGTACCCGACCTGATTTTGCTTGGCGTGGCCAAAGGTACGACGCGCAAGGCTGGTTTTGAAACGCTTTACCTGAATGATGCGGCCCATGAATTCACCCTCAAGGGTGACTCGCCGGCCTTGCATCTGATCCAGCAAATCCGTGACGAAGCCCACCGCTTTGCAATTACCGGGCACCGGGCGCGACGCGGAAAAACCCGTCGAACCTCAACGCTGGAAGGCATTGCAGGGGTAGGGCCGACCCGCCGCCGAGATTTATTGAAACATTTTGGTGGCTTACAGGAGCTATCTCGTGCAAGCATCGAGGAGATCGCCAAAGCACCCGGGATCAGTAAAAAGCTCGCTGAGTTGATTTATGCAAACCTGCACAGCGAGTAGAATGCCACCTCACCTCGTAGCCAGTTGTGCCGATGAATATCCCTAATTTGATCACCGTACTACGCGTTCTACTTATTCCTTTCTTCATTTTGTTGTTTTACCTGCCTTACAGCTGGAGTTATGCAGCCGCCAGCTCAGTCTTCGCCTTTGCGGCGGCGACCGACTGGCTTGACGGCTACCTGGCCCGCCGGCTGGAGCAGAGCACGCCTTTTGGTGCCTTTCTGGATCCGGTGGCCGACAAGTTGATGGTGGCTGTGGCTTTGGTGTTGCTGGTGCAAGAGCATCACAACGTGTGGCTGACCTTGCCGGCGGCGGTGATTATTGGCCGTGAGATCGTCATCTCCGCGTTGCGCGAGTGGATGGCGGAGCTGGGGGCACGGGCCCAGGTAGCGGTCTCGAACATGGGCAAATGGAAAACCGCAGCGCAAATGCTCGCTCTGGTCATACTGCTGGCCAATCCGTCGGACTTCAGCTTCTGGGTATTGGTAGGGTACGGGTTGCTGTTGGTAGCTGCCGGCTTGACCCTGTGGTCGATGCTCCAGTATTTGCGGGCTGCCTGGCCGCATCTGAAGACCACCTCGGTATAATAAATAAAACTTTTTAAAACAAAGGCTTGACGCGTTATTAGATTTCTATAGAATGCGCATCACCAAGCGGGAATAGCTCAGTTGGTAGAGCACGACCTTGCCAAGGTCGGGGTCGCGAGTTCGAGTCTCGTTTCCCGCTCCAAACATGGCCCAGTGAATTCAATCGGATTCGCAAGGGCAGAACAAAGGACCTTCGGGTCCTTTTTTCGTTTCTGGCGTTTTATTCGGGGATGCTGAATCGCTCTTCTGAAGCCGCGGGCTGAAAATGATGTGCGCCCGACACAGCGTATTGATCTATTAAATGCCCAACCGTTTGCTATTCCCTGGCCTGTTTGATTGAGACGTTGAATATGGGTTTATTTAAAGTTCACAGCTCTTTCAAGAAAAGCGCACTTGCCCCGCCAGCGACCCACTTCACTCAAGTCCGGCGCCATCAGCTCCCGGACAGCAGATTGCGATTTCATGTTTAGTGCATCATGTTTAATGATCTTTAGCGCTTTAATATGTTAGCGAAATCAATCAGTTGATCAGCTCTGCCCATCAGCGGGTATTCGCCCGCTGAATAACGGCGCGCTCTTGTTATATTGTCCTACAAGGCAATTGATTTCTATATAACAGGCTCTGGCAACGGATCAGGAATATTGGTAGTTTGCGCCCCGTTGATCACTGGACCTCTAATAATGAAAAAACTATTCTTCAAGACCACCCTCGGTCTTGCCGTTGCACTTGCGTCGTCTCAGCTACTTGCCAGCGGTCTTGCAATCAATGAACAAAGTATCAGCGGTATGGGCACCGGTTTCGCCGGTCGATCGTCCTCCGCGGATGATGCCAGTACCGTTTACGGCAACCCTGCCGGCATGGCGCGCCTGAAACAGGAGCAGGTGAGTGCAGGTGCTGCCTTGCTCGTGGCGAAAACCGATATCAGCCATACCCGCAGTACCTTTGGCGGCAAGGAAGACGGCGATATGGTGCCGTTGACTGCGGTGCCAATGGGTTATTACGTCAAGCCGATTGATGAACACTGGGCTTTCGGTGTCGGTTTCTATGTGCCGTTTGGTTTGATTACGGACTATGGCAGTGGTTTCGCCGGCCGCTACTTCGCCAATAAAAGCAAGATTCAAGTCATGACGTTCCAGCCTACGGTCAGCTATGCCTTCAATGACAAGGTCTCGATCGGGTTTGGTCCGACCATCAACCGCATTGACGGTGAACTGACTTCACAAGTGCCAAATGCCCTTACCCCGGGCAGTAACGACGGCAAGGTGAAGATCAGCGGCGATGACACGGCCATCGGTTTCAACGCCGGTATCCTGGTACAGGCCACTGACAGCACCCGTGTGGGCCTGACGTATCACTCCAAGGTCAGTTACAACCTCAAGGGCACTACCAAGGTCACTGGCGGTACCTTCAGCCTGCTGGGCCTCAGCGGCCAGAGCTACGATGCCAAGCTGGACCTGGACACGCCGGAGTCCGTGGACTTCTCGGTCACTCACCAGCTCAATGATGACTGGACTCTGTATGCGGGGAGCACCTGGACCCGCTGGAGCCGCCTCAAGGACATTACCGCTCAGAACAGTGATGTCAGCCCGCGTCTTGGCGGCTCGTTGAGCACCATTACCGAGGAGCAGAACTGGCACGACACCTGGGCCCACGCCATTGGCGTCGCGTATCAGTTGAATCCGCAATGGGTGTTGCGCACGGGCTTGTCAGTCGATGAGTCGCCGACCAACAACAGCAACCGTTCGCCGCGTATCCCCACCGGTGACCGTACCGCCATCAGCTTCGGCGCTGGCTGGACGCCGGTGAGTAACATGACGATCGACCTGGCGTACTCCTACCTGTGGGAAGACAGTACCAAGGTCAACGACAGCTCGGCTTCCAAGGGCGCGTACAGCTCTACCTACAAAAACAGCGCGAGCGGTTTTGGTACTTCGATCACCTATCGTTTCTGATCTGCGGGTTTACGCAATATCACTGCAGTGATCTGAAGCAGAGTAGGGCCAGATATGTTTCGCATTTATTGCGGCGCATATCTGGCTCAAACCCTAGGGCGTGCTACGACAGATCAAATTTATGGCAGTGACAGTCAGCTGCTCTGAAGAGACGTTTCGCTATTGATATCGGAAGCGTCCTAACTCTTTTCATTCAAACATATCCAAGACTTACCCCACCCGGAGACGCGCCAAGGCTTTTGCCTGCGAATTGTCTCGTTGAAAAGACTTTGCCTCACTCATCAAGTTTGGCGAATCACGGATGGAGTAAGCATGTTTGGATGTTATCTCGGGATGAGGTCTTTATTTCCGGTTGTACCGGGCAGCCTGGCCAAGCTGGGTTTGTTATCCCCAGAAACCGACAGGGATGATCGGCATTCAGCCTTCTTGGCCCGCCAGTCTTCAGCAGCACTGCATGCCCGGGAATCTTTCCTGGGCATGCCTAAACGTGGCCTGGCCTTTATTTTGGCCAATGCGCTGTTCTGGCAACCACTGCTGGTGCAGGCCGAAGGCATCGTTGTCAGCGGGCCAGGCACCAGCCTGGGAGCGGCGGGTAATGGCGTTCCGATCGTCAATATTGCTGCACCCAATGGCAGCGGTCTGTCGCATAACCAGTTCAATGACTACAACGTCGGTGCCAATGGCCTGATCCTCAACAACGGCATTGACCGTACCCAGTCGACCCAACTGGGCGGCATCATCCTAGGCAACCCGAACCTGCAGGGCAACGCCGCCCATATCATCCTCAACGAAGTCAACGGCGGCAGTCCCAGCCAGTTGCGCGGTTATACCGAAGTGGCGGGGCAGTCGGCCAAGGTGATCGTGGCCAACCCCTACGGTATTACCTGTAATGGCTGCGGTTTTATCAATACTCCCAGTGTCACGCTTAGCACGGGCAAACCCCTTTTTGATAATGGTCGTCTGGATCGTTATCAGGTTGATGGCGGTACGGTGACCATTGACGGTCAGGGTTTGAACGCCAGTAATATCGATCGCTTCGACATCATCACCCGCTCGGCGAAGATCAACGCCCAGATCAATGCGCGTCACTTGACGGTGATTGCCGGTCGCAACGACGTCAATGCCCGGACCCTGCACGCCACTGCGCGCGCGGATGACGGCAGCGCCAAGCCGCAGTTGGCCATTGACTCCAGCGCCTTGGGCGGAATGTATGCGGGCGCCATCAGGCTGGTGGGTACCGAGGCCGGAGTCGGGGTCAAGCTGGACGGCACGCTGGCGGCCAGTGGCGGGGATATACAGCTCGATGCCAATGGGCATTTGCGTATGGCTCAAGTCACGGCCAGCAGTGCGATCACAGGCAAGGCTGGAAGTCTCGATGCCCAAGAGGCGATCTATGCTGGCAGCACACTGGATATGCAGGCTCAAGGCGACCTGAGCAGCCGTAAAAACCTTATCGCACGTGACAGCATCAAGCTCTCCAGCGGCGCGCAGTTGACCAATCGCGGCATTATCGAGGCCGGGGTCAATGCCGACCATTCCCGCAACAGTCATGGCGATGTGTACATCGACGCAAAAACGCTTGCGAACACAAACGCCAGCATCATTGCCAGTCGTCACCTGACAGCTAGCGCCCAAATCCTGAGCAATCAGGGGGGCACGCTGAGCGCCAAACAGGCCGCCAGCATCCGTGCAGACACTCTGGATAACCAGAACAAAGGGCGGATTCTGAGTAGCGCCAGTCTCGACCTCAAAACTGATCGGTTACTTAACAGCCAAGGTCTGGTTTCAGCCAGCAGCATCGACGCCCGGATCGGCAGCCTGGACAACCGCACTGGCATGCTCAGCAGTCAGGGTGAGATGCGCCTGGCCGTTGATGGCACATTGCATAACTACAGTGGCGTAGTGATAGCCGACGGCAACGCAAGCGTAACTGCAACCCGCCTCGATAACAGCAGCGGCCGGATTTCCGGCAAGCAGAACCTCAAGGTTCAAGTGCAGGATCTAAACAACCAGCAAGGTCAACTGATCGGCCAAGGTGCCGTCCAACTGAGCAGTAATATCCTGGACAACCGTCATAAAGGCCTGGTCGGCGGCGCTCAAGGGCTGACGCTTGATGTGGCCGATATCGATAACCGTGAAGGCGAAGTGTCGAGCCAGGCTGGTTTGTCGTTGACGGGTTTTCGCCTGGACAACACGGGCGGCAGGCTTACCAGCGAAAAACACAGCCGTCTTGAGCTTAGTGCCGGCGTGGCAAACACCTTGGGCCTGATCAGCAGTGAAGGCGGGTTAAGCCTCTCTGCGACTGAGTTGTCCAACCACCTGGGCAGCATTTCCAGCGCAGGCCAACTTGCTATCAGCAGTGGTGGGTTGAACAACGAAAAGGGTTCGCTGCAGGGCAAGGCCATCACGCTCGACTTGGGTACTGCCACAGGCGATCTCAACAATATGGGCGGCCTGATCACCACAGCAGGCCCTTTGGCCCTCAAGCACCTGCGAGACCTGAACAACCGTGGCGGTGAGATTTCCACTACGCAAACCCTCCGCCTAAGTGTCCGCAATCTTGATAATACGGGCGGCAAGCTGATCAGCAATAACCTTTTGGACATCAATGGCGACAACCTGCTCAATCAGGGCGGGCTGATCTCCGGCTGGCAGGGTTTGAATGCCACCGGTACAACGCTCGACAATCGCAACAGCGGCAGACTGTCCAGCCTTTACGGCAACCTTGATGCCCATCTCAGCTCCAGCCTTCTCAATAGCGGTACAGGTATTCTGGTCAGCCAAAAAAACCTGACCGTCACAGCGGCCAACCTGGACAACAGCGGTCAGGGCAATATAACCAGTGCTGGCGCCCAAAGCCTTGATGTCAGTGGTTGGCTGAACAACGCCGAGGGCGGGGTGATTGACAGTGGTGCGGCTCTGTATCTGAGTGCGCGTGATCTCGACAACAGTGCTGGCAGTATCAAAGGTGCCGCCGCCACAACCCTCGACCTGCCTGGCACCTTGACCAACACCCGCGGCAAGCTGTCCAGCGGTGGCCCGCTATTGATCCAGCGGGCGGCGCAGATCGACAACCAGGGCGGTGAGCTGGTCAGCAGAAGCGTGCTGAGCCTGATGACCGCTGGCCTGGACAACCGCAATCGCGGCACAGTCGCGGCAGATGGCAAGTTGGACATTAGCGTCAGTGGCTTGGTGCAAAACAGCAATGACGGCCTGATCTACAGCCAGGACGGCGAGCTCAAACTTACCGCTAGCCGCCTGGACAACGCCAAGGGCAAGGTGCAAGGCAAGACCGGCTTAGAACTGGACATTACTGAAAATATCGACAATCAGGGTGGCAAACTGATTGCCCAAACCGGTGATTTGGCGATCAAGGCCGACAACCTGGATAACCGTGGTGGTGAGCTTGGCAGCCTCAAGCAAGCCCTCAATGCTCGCGTAGTCGGTGTACTGCGCAACGGTGTGGCAGGGATCATCCAGGGCCAGCGTCTGAATCTGATCGCGGGCAGTATCGATAACGTCGGCGGGAAAATCTCTGCGCAAGTGGGCGATGCCCTCGTGACCACCGACGCTTTTGACAATCGCGACGGCAATCTCTACGTCAAGCGTCTGCTGACAATAACCGGCAACGCCTTCGACAACAGCGGCGAAACAGGTGGGCGTGTGGCAGCAGAGCACGTCAGCCTCGAGCTGAGTGACGCCCTGAATAACCATAAAGGCCTTATCGAAAGCACAGGAACCCTGAGTGTCAGCGCCGCCAGCGTGGATAACCGGACGGGGCAGTTGCGTACGCTGGGTACCAGCGGCGATACCTTGTTCCAGATTGGCGGGCTGCTGGACAACCGCAATGGCACCCTGGAAAGCGCCAATACTGAGTTGACGTTACTCGCGGGCAGCTTCCAGAACGCGGGTGGCAAGGTACTGCATTCCGGCAGCGGCACTTTCGCCATTGATCCGTCGATCCTCGACAACGTTGGCGGCAGTCTGGTGAGTCGAGGTGGCCTGACCCTCAACCAGGACAGCTGGACCAACAGCAGCGTGATTCAGGCCGCGCGCCTGACAGTCAACGTCAACAGCCTCAATCAAGTTGCGGGCGGCCAGTTACTGGCATCCAACAGTTTTGTTGGCGCAGGCGGGAACTGGTCCAACAACGGTTTGCTCGCCAGTGACGGCACTCTGAGTATCAACCTGGAGGGTACTTATTCGGCCAGTGGTCGGCTGAGCAGCCTCGGATCCCTGGATCTGCGCGCCGCGCAACTGCACTTCAGCGAAACCGCCACCCTGGCCGGTGGTGACGGCACCCGGGTCACAGTGGCAGGACAGTTGAACAACGCCGGGCGGATGACGTCTGCGACCGACCTCAACCTCATTGCCAATGAGGTGTCCAACACCGGCACACTGGGGGCTGGCGCGAACCTGATGCTCACTGCCGACACAGCACTCAATCGCGATGGTCTGATTTTCAGCGGCGGTGACATGCAGCTGCTGTCCACCACCTTCACCAATGCCTATGCGACGGTCTATGGCCTGGGCGATGTGCTGATCGCCAAAGATACAGATCACAACCAGGCCGATTTGCTGGACAACCGCTCCGGCACGGTTGAAAGCGCGCAGAACCTGAGCATCCGCGCCATGACCGTGAATAACGTGCGGGATGTGCTGGAATACACGGCCCAGGAAAAAAGCTCGGTGACCATCACTGAGCTCGATTGCAACTTGATACCTGGTGCCGGTTGTGACTTTCGTCGTAAAGGGCGGCGAAACGGCCTGTGGCAAATCGATGAAACCGATCGCCTGAACGTTACCCGAAGCACAGCGGCTTCGCTCTTGGGCAGTGGCGCGGACCTCCAGATCCACGCCGGGACGCTCAATAACCACAGCAGCACCATTGCCGCCACAGGCAACGTGACGGCCACCGCAGAGACCCTTAACAACCTGGGCGTGCAAGGGCAGGAGATCACCACCACCCGCACGTACTGGAACTATGTCACACAGATTTTTGCGGCCATCCCGGCGGCTGCCAATTTCAATGCCAAAAACAGCCCCACACCCTCGGCCACCGTTGAGTCTGACCTGAGTTACTTTATTGGCCTGCTGGGCGGTGGCAAGCTATCGCACACCACCCGCACCCAAAACATCGACGGGCAGGCCCATGACGCTGTGATCCAAGCCGGGGGCGACGTCAACCTCAGTGCCGGGCAAAGCCTTAACAACAGCGTGATCCGGCCGTACTACGGTTATGTCGCTGCCGGCCGTACGCCAACCGACACGGGCGCGGGAAGTGGCTACTCCACACCGATCCACATCAACGCCCAATTGCCAGCGGATGTGGCCCAGCAACAAGTGAACCCGGTAGAGCTGCCCGGCTTCAGCTTGCCTGAGGGCCAGAACGGTCTGTTTCGCCTGAGCGGGCAGGGCAGCAGCACTGTGTCGGCCGTTCACTCTCCCTCCCTACCGGTCGACCTCTCAGGTGCAGCAGGTTCTGCAACAGCGATTGACGGCCTGACCATCAACCGTGTTCAGGGCTTGCCTGACACAAACGTTGTAACCAGCCCGCACAAATACCTGATCGAAACCAACCCGGCTCTGACCCACCTCAAACAATTTATGGGCTCGGACTACCTGCTGGCGAAGTTGGGTTACGAGCCGGACCAAAGCCAGAAGCGCCTGGGTGACGGCTTTTATGAACAGCGCCTGATTCAGCAAGCCCTCACCGCCCGTACTGGCCAGCGTTTTATCGACGGCCAAACCAGCGATGCGGCGACGTTTAAATACCTGATGGACAATGCTGTCGCCAGCAAGCAGGCGCTCAACCTCTCGGTGGGTATCACCCTGACAAGCGAACAGATAGCGGCCCTGACCCACGATATCGTCTGGTTGGAAAGCACCACGATCAACAACCAGCAAGTGCTGGTTCCGGTGTTGTACATGGCCCAGGCGAACAAACGCCTGGCCCCTAATGGCGCATTGATTGCCGGAAACAACGTCAACCTGATCACAGGTCAAGACCTCAAAAACGTCGGCACCTTGCGGGCCACAGAAAACCTGTCAGCCAACGCAGGTAACCACCTGATCAACAGCGGCCTGATCGACGCCGGCAACCGCCTCGACCTGCTGACGGGCAATAACCTGAGCAACAAGGCGGGCGGCATCCTTGCCGGGCGCGATATCAGCCTAACGGCCAGCAAGGGTGATCTACTCAATGAGCGCACCGTTATCCGTCATAACAGCAGCAACGGCTATCGCAGCGAACGCACCGACTTCATGGACAGCGCCGCTCGCATTGAAGCGGCGAACAACCTGTCTCTGCACGCGGGCCGCGACGTCCACAGTGTTGGTAGCGTAATCAAAAGCGGCGCAGACACCACCATCAAGGCAGGTCGTGACGTCAACCTTATTGCCACAGAACAACGCAACAGCCAGGTTGCCGGCACACTGTCGCGTGGCGAGAGCGTGACCCAATATGGCTCTGTCATTGAAGCGGGTCGCGACTTCCAGATTGTTGCCGCGCGGGATATCAGCGCTATCGCCAGCCAGATTGCAGCCACCCGCGACCTGGCCATGGCCGCATCGGGCGACCTGACCCTGGCCTCGGCTGCAAACGAGCAGCACAGCGCGCTCAACACCAAAAAAGTCAAAACCCGGGACGATCGCGTCAGCCAGGTCTCGAGCGTGGTCAAGGCCGGTGGCGATGTGACGCTGAGTGCCGGGCAGGATATGGCGGTAATTGGCAGTCGGGTGGAGGCGGGCGGTGAAGCATACCTGGTGGCTGGCGCAAGCCTTGAGCTCAAGTCCGCAGAGGAACTGGATTACAGCTTCTATAGCAAGAGCAAAAAAAGCTCGTCCGGAAAATCCTTCCGCCTGAACGAAACCGACACCCTCACTAACGTTGGCAGTCTGGTCACCTCGGGGGGTAACAGCACCTTGGTGGCGGGTGATGACCTGCTCTTGCAAGTCAGTGCGGTCAATGCAAAGCAAGGTGCTGCCAAGCTGCTTGCGGGCAACAATACTCAGATCCTCGCCGCCAGTGATTCCAGCAGTGTGCGCCACGAGAACAGTCAAAGTAAAAGCAGTTGGGGTGGCCTGAACTCGAGCAAGGCCAAGCGTCAGGTCAGTGAAGCCAGCACGACAGCTGTAGGAAGCACTGTCTCGGGTGACACGGTCAATGTGGCTGCCAGGCGAGACGTAAAAGTCACGGGTTCGGCGCTGGTCAGCACCGATGACCTTACTGTTCAAGCCGGGCGTGACCTGACTGTTGATGCGGCAATCAACACGTTTTCGCGAACTGAGATGCGCAAGGAGAAAAAGCGCGACCTCACAGGTGTGCTGACCGGGAACAACCTTGGGTTGGACGATATTAGCGGCAACCTGCATCTTTCCAACAGTGGCCAAAAGCACAACGGCACTGCACAGGAGAGCACCTTGCAGGGCAGCACCCTGGGCTCCAGCGTCGGTGACGTGATCCTGACTGCGGGTCGTGAGTTGAAGGTGATAGCCAGTGACTTGGTCAGTACCCAGGACATGGGCCTGAGCGGTTCCAATGTCACCATCGCCGCGGGTACTGAAACCGCATACCAGACCACTCGAGACAGCTCCAGGAGTATGGGCGTGGGGCGGGTAGTGGGTGGCATGGTGGTCGATACGGTCACCAGCATTCGTAACGACGTGCGGGCTTCGCAGCAGGCTGACGACAGCCGTCTCAAGGCAGTCAAGGGCGCGCAGGCGTTGCTGTCTGCTTACAACGCCGCAGGCAATATGGATGCCAGTGCCGCGAATGTGTCAGAAGGTAAGCCTGCCAATAGCGGTGGCGCGCTGATAAAAATCGGTACCGAACTGGGCTCCACTAACAAGAAAAGCAGCAGTGAGTACAACGCTGAAACAGCCAGGCAATCCACCCTCAACAGTGGCGGCAGTCTGGCCATTGTGGCAACAGGCAATGCCCCCGACACCCAGGGCGATATTCATCTCATTGGCAGCAGCCTCAAGGCTAGAGACACCCTGTTGCGGGCAGAGCATGACATCACCCTGGAAAGCGCCCAAGACCGGAAAAGCTGGGACAACCAAAGTAAAAACGACAAAACCAGTATGGGTGTCAGCTTCAATGTGGGTGAACAAACGGGTTTCACCCTCGACCTTGGCGCACAACTGGCCAAGGGCATGGGTAAAGGGCGGGAAGTCAGCCAGGTCAACAGCACGTTAGACACTGGACTGCTGGTGCTCAAAAGCGGCCAGGACACTGCGTTGGCCGGTGCTCAAGTGCGGGCGGATGCCATCAAGGCTGATATCAGTGGCAATCTGAGCATGGCTTCACGTCAGGGTGAAGCCCGCCAGAAGAACAGGCAAACCAGCGGTGGCGTGGGCGGGAGCATTTGTGTGCCCCCGTTTTGTGTGGGCGCTCCGGTATCCGCTTCGGCCAATATCGCTGGCAGCAAAATGAACAGCGATTATCAGGCTGTGACCGATCAGACGGGCCTGTCTGCGGGCACAGGTGGTTACGACATCAACGTCGGAAAAACCACCGCGCTTCTAGGCGCCGTGATTGCCAGCGATGCGCCGGCTGACAAAAACCATCTCAGCACTGATCGCCTGTTGGTCAGTGACATCAAAAATAAAAGCGCCATAACAAGTCAGGCCGGGAGTTTGAGCTATTCCGGGGCCTTGGCAGGGGGCGGGGTGGATGCCCGCTCGGTCGCTGGCGGCACGCTGCCGGTGTTTCTCAAGGACTCTGAGAAGAGTAAAACCCAAAGCGCCATCAGTGAAGGCACCATCACCGTGCGCAACCCCGATGGCGGCAATGACCTGGTGGGGTTGAATCGCGACACCGTGAACGCCAATCAGCATCTGGATCGGACTGATGAAAAGGCCATGCAAGCACGCATCGACCTGATTCAAAGCTCGGCGCAGCTGTCCAGCAGCGTAATTAATAGCGTGGCCAAAGCCAAGGCTGATGCGGCAACCAAACAGGCCAATGAGGCAACTACCCCAGAGCAACAACAAGCGGCTGCGCTTGCGCTGGATGACGCCAGGAGCTGGCAGGTCGGGGGCGATAAACGGCTGATGGCCAATATTGCATCGGGCCTGATCGCGGCGGGCCTGGGAGGGGCAACGGGCAGTACGGCTGTGGGTGTTGTTGCGAACGTATCATCCAGTGAGATTTTTAAAAAAATCGGTGATTTCGCTACCGCGCAAAGAGATAAATCTACGGACAGTGCAGTAAAGGCAGCCTGGGATGAAGGCGGTGCAGCTCGTGTCTTGCTGCATGCGTTGGCGGGTGCGGCAATAGGTTTGTCCAGCGGCAATGCGCAGGCGGGTGCTCTGGGAGCTGGAGCCTCTGCGGCGTTGATGCCATCGGTGGGTCAGGCACTGAAAGACAGTGGGCTGTCTCGTCAGGAACAAGATGCTATAGCTGCATTGATTGCGACAGGCGTTGGAGCCTCTGCGGGGGCTGGAAGTGGGCCCGGCGAGGCTGTGGTGGCAGGTGGGGCAGGGTTTGGTGTGGAAGCCTTCAATAGGCAGCTGCATAAGCAACAAGAAATTCCGGTTCTGGAGAAAAAGGCCGAAGAGCTTTACAAAACCCTGGGAGCGCCAAGATCCAGTGCCCTTTGGCTGGATTTGTTGATGATTGCTGCGGGTGGCGCCCTGGATGCTGCTGATGAAGCCCGTTTGAGCGGTTTGGTTGCGCAGTCCACAGGCAATGATCCGCAGTCCCGAAATTTTATCGATGACCTGAATATTGCCAAAGGGATTATTGGGCAACTGGCGGCAGAGAAAATCCCTCTGAAGTGGGGAGATGGAAGCCAAATTGTTGCCAATGGCGAGAAAGTCTTCGCGTTCAGAGCAACCGAAAATCAGTTCAATGACTCAACCCTGTTCAATGCGTCAGTCTTGCATGGTCAAGGCGTGGTGTATGAGCAATGGCGGCAATACGGCCAGGAGCAAACCAGCGCGCATTCGAAAGAAATGGGTGCGTTGTCCAGTACTGAGTCAGCTATAAAATCGGCTACCCAGCGTTTGTCAGATTTGGCAGGCAAAGGGATTACAACCATAGCGCCCGAGTTTGATGCTGCTATGCTGTTGATGCCGGCAGGTAAGGGCGCCAAGGTTGTTGTTGAGGCGGTTCTTGCCAAATTGGCGGCTGGTAAGGCTGCTGCGGGTGTTGGTGCAAAAGCAAATGTGGGGTCAATTAGTCATATCTCTGGAGTGAATCTTCCTAAAAGTCAGTCTAAGATGATTGCTAATTTTGAAACAGCAGGGTACCCAACAAAACCAGTAGTTTCTCCGACCAGCGGAAATGTGGTCGGAACTCAATACATCTTGCCTGATGGTTCGCGAGTTCGGGTGATGCAGGCGGATGGTCGGAGTCCTCGGCGCGCGTCATTCGAGAACGCTAATGGCGGACCTGTTGACCCTACTACTGGAAATCCGCCGCAGCCCCCGCAAGGTTTATCGAAGGCTGAGCGGAAGCAGTGGATTAGAAAGCGTACGCATATTGAGCAAGTGGACTAAAAGATGAGTGAATTGTTGCAAGCCGTGGCTCTTGTGTTGCCTATTAAAATTGAAAGAGTATTTTGGGATGGCGATACTTTGATGCTTTTTTCGGCGGACTGGAGCTTTCGGACTGAGAGCGCGTGGCGCGTTTCTAAGGGGCGGGAACTGCTTTTCGGTTGTTGGGATGACGACGCCCTTGACCATGTTTCTGATCTTTTAGGTTTGTCTATTATTGAGGTGGGTTGGCTTATTGATTCTCAGCCAATCGATCCATTTTTCAAATTGTCTGATGGCCGCATCTTGAATGCATTTTGTTCGTTATCAACTGAGCCTTGGCTGATGGAGTTCTCGGACGGGGCCGTTTATTTAGGTAATACTTAATGCTATAAGATTTTTTTGGTGCAAAAGGATCGGCAATTGCTCTCCAGAATTTCGGTGGACGCACTAGTAACGTACTGATCGCTACGACGGGTGAACCTATCAACAAAGAAGGCTTGACTAAAGCTGCTAGAGCGCTAACAAAGCATGCTTGGTGTGGAGGGCATAAAGACGGTGCTGATCAATGAGGTGTTGCGCGATGTCTGAGTCCGCTCATTTTTTATGGTTGGTGATCTGTTTTGTGAGTTCTTGATATTTTTTAAGTTGTGTGATTCAGGCTGGGTCTCATTAACAGTTAGCGAGGAGTGTCAAAGTTTTTAAAGCTAGATTCAGATTTGGAATTGCTTGAGGTGTCTGAGATAAATGATGAGTTTGCGTATCCGATTTAGTCACTAAGTGGAGTCAGTAAGTGCCTGGGGTTGAAAATATTGTCGGTATATGAGTATGGGGTAAGTGATATAGATGAAGGCTGTATTGGAGTTTGTTTTGATTTTGGAGGCTCCGATCTTAGCGTGACTGAGTCTGATGAGTGTCTGTCAGTTACAAAAGGTGTGTTCAAATTTTCAGATAGTAAAATTTCGCTGCATAAGCTAAGGGTTTAGATTATGCGTAATGCATGCCAAAGTGGCGACTGGTAGGGCTGCTGCGGGTGTTGGTGCAAAAGGAGTTTTAATTACGATTGAACCAAAGATTGCCGATCAAATAAGTAAGCGGGGGGTGGGCGGAATGGGACTGATTACAGTTGAAGTGTCCGTAGAAGATTTACCTATCACTCCTACATTGGTGTGGTGTGGGACTCCTTTGTTTGATGTTGATGATGCAATCAGGCTGGTCGATTACTGCAAAAAAAACAACATAGTAGTTCTTGGTGTTGAGGGTTTTAAAATTAAGGGGGGCAAAAGAATTCCAGATATGGATTGTATTGTTGACTTTTCCGTGTCATTAAATGAAGTATGCTTTGCTGTGAAATCCATAGAGGCGAGTCGGATAATTATTGTGGATATAAGGGGTGGTGGTATTTTTATGGAGTTTGTGCTTGTTAGAATTTAGGTGAGGCGAAGTCGGCTAAACTGCATATTCCTACCTATCGTCCGAAAAATATCCATGCAAGACAGTAGGGGAAACATATCAAAGGTCACAGTAACTTTTAGGAATGACGTGGTGGTTTCAATAATGGTGTCGACTCGGCTGCGCTAATTAGTTGGTGCAAAAGGAATATCTATAGCAATCGAGTCAAAAAATTGCCGGTCAAATGGGTAAACGAGGATGGACGGAAAATGCTATCCAGTCTGTAATTGAAATCCAGCAAAAACTATTGTGACGACAGATCCTCATTTTGATTGCATTTCAGGCAGCTGCTTGAATGATTCCGCCACAGCGTATATTACTCTGCGGGCTGAAAATCCGCGTCAGTAGCAGCATTGCAACAACCGCCACAACCAGAACCCACCAGGCAGTAACAAAACTCCCCGTAAGTTCGCGAAGCCAACCCGTCAGCCATGGCGAAACCGCATTGACAAGAAACCCCGCGCCTTGCACGAACCCTGCAAGCTGAGCGGCTTCGCTGGGTTTGCGGCAATGGTCCAGGGTCAGGATCAGGCTCAGGGCGAAACAGGCACCCAGGCCAAAACCAATCAAGGCCACCCACACATACGGCGATTCCAGCGGCCACATGACCAGTCCGCTATAGCCCAGTGCCTGCGCTCCCAGGCTGACCGCCAAGAGCGGGCGCCTGTCCGTGCTGCGGTGGGCCAGCGCAGGCATCACCAGCGCAGCCAGTACCTGAAAAATGGTCATGAACGCCAGAAGCGAGCCGCTTTGTGCTGCACTCCAGCCCATCTGCAAATAGTAGGCGGGCAACCACGCCACCATGCTCATATAGCCACAGTTGACGAGGCCGAAGTACAGCGCCAGTAACCATGCGCGCCGGTTGCGCCACGGGCGCATGGCTGGCTCGCCCGCGGTTCGGGCACCGCTGGCAAAGGGCAATAAGCCCCACAGCACCAGTGCGACCAGAGCAGGCGCAAGCCAAATCCCCAGTCCGGCCTGCCAATGGCCAAAATGGCCGGCCACCAGCGGGCTGACGAGTGCAGCCAGGCCGCCGCCGGCCATAAGGGAGGCGGAGTACACCCCTAAAGCCAGCGCAACCCGCTGCGCAAACTGGCGCTTGATCAGCGCCGGAACCAGCACCTGGATCAGCGCAACCCCGGCACCGCCCAACAAGGCCGTGGCCATCAGGGTTTCTGCCTGATCGGCAGACAAGCGCCACAGGCAGGCGCCCAGGATCATCGACAAGCCCAGGGCCACGCCACGGCGCTCACCCAGGCCTGCCTGCAGGCGTACGCCGAGCAAGGCCACCAGACCCATGCAGATCACTGGCAGGCTGGTCAGCCAGGCACTGCTCTGGAAACTCATGCCCGTGTCATGACGGATCTCAAGCAACAGCGGGCTGATGGAGCTGAGCAGCGGACGCAGGTTAAGCCCCAGCACCACCAGCAATGCCCAATTGGCGAACACCCGCGCAGGGTGTTTATCCAGGCTCATGGCAGGCTTTCCAGTCACTGTAGATCTCGACCATGGCCGGTTGGGGTATGTGTTGTATCGCCAGTTTCTGTTCGCTCAACGGCAGCGCCAGTTGCTGATAAATCGCTGCCGTAGACAGCCCGAAGGGTTCCCCTTGCTGGTTGCTGGCGGCATACACCACTCGGGTTACGCCACACAGGTGCATGGCACTCAGGCACATGGGGCAAGGCTGGCCACTGGCATAGATCACGCAACCCTCCAGGCGCGGGCCCAGTTGCTGGCTGGCAGCCCGTATGGCCAAGAGTTCTGCGTGTGCAGTCGGATCCTGGCTGATATGGAGGGTGTTGACGGCCTCAACGATCACCTGGTCGTCTTTGACCAGTAGCGCAGCAAAAGGCCGGCCACCGGCGGCAACGTTGTTGGCGGCCAGGGCCACGGCGCGTTGCAGGTAAAACTCATCGCTATGCATAACAACTCCAGGGTGTGATTCAGTGCGCGCCGGCATCACGCAGCAATTGTGCGGTCACGCCCTGGCCGCGCTGCTGCGCTTGTTGCAGGGGGGTGTGGCCGTCGCTGTCCGGCAGGTTCAGGTCGGCACCGGCATTGATCAGCTGGGTGATGATCTGCTGATGCGCCGGGCCTCCGTCGGAGAGCACGATGGCTTCCATCAGGCAGGTCCAGCCCAGGCGATTGACATGGTTCAGATCAACCCCTGCTGCGATCAGCAGGCGTACCGTTTCAACATGTCCGCGTTCGCATGCCGGGATCAGGGCGGTGCCGCCATAGCGGTTGGTACTCTGCAGATCGGCACCGTGGGCCAGGGTCATTTGCAGGATTTCGTTACGCCCACTGGCGCCTGCCAACAGATAGGGGCTGTCACGCATCAGGTTCTTCTGGTTGACGTCGGCCCCGGCCTGGATCAAGGCCCGGGCGATTTCGATCTGGTTCGATCGGGTTGCCAGCAGCAGCGCGCTGCTGCCATCCAGCGCCTGTACGTTGAGGTCCGTGCCTTCACTGATCAGTTGGTGGACCCTGTCCAGTTCGCCGTCGCTGACGGCATTGAGGAGTGTCTTGTCGCTTGCCATCACCGCTCCCATTATCAACAGCGCGACCGTCAGCAGGCCGCATTTGCGTGTCAGGCTGCCCATGGTTGAGCCCTCTTTTACATCCCGTGAAAAGCCAGTATGGTCAGCGCAGCAGGTATTCTGAAATTAAATATAGCCATGCCTTTAAGTGGCAATGTGAATGGTGAGGCGGATGCTTGATCCCATACTGTTACGCAGTTTTGTCGCGGTGGTGGACTGCGCCAATTTCACCCGGGCGGCGCAGCGTCTGCATCTCACCCAGTCGACGGTCAGCCAGCAGATCCGCCGTCTGGAGGACAGCCTTGGCTGCAAGCTGCTCGACCGCGAACAGCGCCGGGTGATTGCCACCCCTGAAGGTGAGCGCCTGCTGGCCTATGCGCGGCGCATTCTGGCGCTTGATCAGGAAGCCCGCGATGTGCTGTTCAACCAGGCCAGTGAGGGGGTGTTGCGCCTCGGCGTGCCTGAAGACTTTGCTGCCGAGCGCTTGATGCCGATCCTTTCGCGGTTCGGCCTGGAGCACCCGGGAGTGCGCCTGGAAGTCACCAGCGGCTTGGGGCCTGAACTGATGCGGCTTTATCGCCAGAATGAATTCGACCTGTTATTGGTCAAGCAGATGGGGCAGGGCGATGATTGCCTGGCTTGCTGGCCCGAACCCATGTGTTGGGTCGACAGCCGTTCAGCGCCCGCACTGGGGCGCGAGCCCTTGCCGCTGGTGGCGTTTCCGGTGGGCGGTTTGTACCGCAATGAAATGCTCCATCACCTTGAAGTGGGGGGATGGCGCTGGCGCATCAACTACTCCAGCGCAAGTCTGGCCAGTGTCTGCGCCGCCGTGGCGGCGGGCCTGGGTATCAGCTTGTTGCCGTTGCGGGTGATCAGTCCGGAACACAGGGTGATTGATGCCGGCAGCGGCCTGCCAGATATCCAGGGGGTATTTCTGGCGTTGTATGGGCAAAACGCTCTGAGCCATGCGGGCAAATTGCTGCAATGCCAACTGCTGGATCTGTGCCAGACGCTTGCTAACGATGAGCAAGCTGGTGAACGAGCCCTTCAAAACGCGGCCAGTTGAGTGAGAGATAAAGAATTTGATCCTGTGATTCCAGAATGTTTGGAATTTGTGGGTGATTATCTTGTGCTGGAACATGACTAAAGTAGAGGTTTTACAGGTCAGGAGCTGATTGTCCTGAGCAGCCCAAGCCTTCACAGGCAAGCCAGTCACTACAGAGGTCACAGGTTATGGATACCAAACTCAAAGCGTTGCTTGATCGCGAAGAGATTCGCAATCTCAGAACCCTCTATGCACATCACCTGGACAGCAACACTATTGACGCCCTTGACGAAGTGTTCTCGGCAGATGCGGTGGTGGAGGTTACGGTCGGCAAAATGACGGGTATAGATGCCATCCGCAGTGGCCTCAATGATGCCTTCAAACTCTTCGATCGCGACCACCAGGGCAGTTATCCGTTTTTGCATGCGATCGCCAACCACTGGATCAAGTTGACCGGGCCCGATACCGCGCAAGGGCGTTGCTACCTGATTGATTTCGAGACCGCATCCAAGCCCGATCCGAACCCGCTGCTGTTGCTCGGGCTGTACGCCGACATGTACCGGCGTATCGATGGCGAGTGGCGTATCACCCATACCCGCCTTGAAGTGGTCTGGCCTGAGCGTGCAGCCTGATCCAGGGCCAGCTCCGAGGATTGAGCATGAACGATGCGCCTTTATCCAGGGCGCATTTTTGTTTGCGCAGAAGGTAAGCCCCGGGGTTTTACCCCTCTATTACTGCATGGCTTTGCTATTGTTCAGCTGCAGATCCTTAAACTTTAGCCTTGGACGCCACAATGACGGGCAACCCATTTGACGGTATTCGTGAGTTTGTGTCTGCGGCCCAGTCACTGAGCTTTACAGCGGCAGCCCTGGAGCTTGGCGTGACCAGTTCCGCCGTTGGCAAGAGCGTGACTCGCCTGGAGGCGCGCCTTGGCGTCAAGCTTTTTCATCGCACCACCCGGCGCCTGAACCTCACCAGCGAGGGTGAGGCCTATCTGGCCAGTTGCCTGCGGGTAATGGATGAACTGGCCGAGACCCAGGGCTTTTTGACCACCGGCCAACAGGAACCTGTCGGTCGGTTGCGGATCGATCTGCCGGCGGCCTTTGGTCGCCGACATATTTTGCCGACCTTGATCGATATGGCGGTGCGATACCAGCAGCTCGATCTCTCCATCAGCTTCAGTGAGCGGCTGGTGGATATCGTCAATGAGGGTATCGATCTTGTGGTCCGAATCGGTTCATTGAAGGATGACGCTGAAATAGTGGCCCGCAAGCTGGGCAGCCAGAGCCTGTTGATTTGCGCGACCCGCGAATACCTGCACAGGCATGGCACGCCCCAGGCACCGGCTGATCTCCTGCAGCATGACTGCATTGTCGGCTGGCGCAACGGCACTCGCAAAAGCTGGATGCTGGTGGATGAAAAGGGGCAGACCAACGAGCACGACGTGCGGGTCAAGCATGAGGTGGGAGACGGTGAAATGTTGCTGGACATGACACTGGCCGGGGGCGGCCTGGCCCAACTGCCCACCTGGCTGGTGCAGACGCATATCCAGCAGGGGTTGCTGGTGCCCGTACTTGAGCAATATGCCGGTGCCGAGATGCCTATTCACGTGATCTGGCCACGCACGCGCTACATACAGCCCAAGATCAGAATGGTCGTCGATGAACTGCTGGCACTGGCCCGACGCGATGCCGGGATTTTTCGCCCGGATCAGGGCGCGCCCAACCCCCAGGGTTCATGAATGCAGCGCCTCAAGCTCCATGACGTGAAGCGCTGCAGCTGAATACCGTTACAGGTTCGGCGAGTGGAAGGGGTAATCGACATAGCCTTTTTCGCCGCTGTTGCCGTAGAACGTGGCGCGGTCCGGGGTTGCAATCGGCCAGTTATTTTTCATCCGCTCCACCAGATCCGGGTTGGCAATAAAAGGCCGCCCAAACGCGACCAGGTCCAGGGCGCCTGATTCCAGTGCGGCTTGCGCCGACTCGCGATCAAAGCCGCCAGCGGCAATCAGTGTGCCTTGATACGACTCGCGAAAAGTCTGCGCAAAGCCTTCGGGCATGCGCTCGGCGCCAATGGTTAATTGATCGCTCAAGTGCACGTAGGCAATGTCGCGTTGATGAATGGCGTGAGCCACCGCGACCCAGGTCTGGGCTTCGTCATCAAACGGCGCCATGTCGAACAGGCGACCAAACGGCGAGATACGCACGCCAACCTTGCCACGCCCAATGGCGTCGGCAACCGCATCAATGGTTTCCAGCAGCAGGCGAATGCGGTTTTCGATTGAGCCGCCATAACGGTCGGTACGATCGTTTACACACGGATTGATAAACTGCTCGAACAGGTAGCCGTTGGCGCCATGAATTTCGACCCCGTCAAACCCCGCCTCGATAGCCCGGCGGGCAGCCTGAACAAAGTCATTTTTGATCGCTCCGACTTCTTCGGTCGACAGCGCGCGCGGCTGGCTGGCCTGGATCGGGCCCGGTTGACCGTGCTCGTCATAGGCATAGGTCATGGAGTTGGCCGCCAACTTGTTGCTGGATGACACCGGCGCACCGCCGTCCGGTTGCAGCGTGGTGTGGGATACCCGGCCGACATGCCAGAGCTGGGCGAAGATCTTGCCGCCGTCCTCATGCACGGCCCGGGTGACGTGCTTCCAGCCTTCCACTTGTTCCTGATTATAAAGGCCGGGGTTGAACAGATAGCCGCGGCCCTGGATGGAAACCGGCACACCTTCGCTGATGATCAGGCCGGCGCTTGCACGCTGGCGGTAGTACAGCACCGTCAAAGCGTCAGGAATATCGTTCAAGGCGCGGGCACGGGTCATGGGCGCCATCACGACACGATTGTTCAGTTCCATTCCCGACAAGATGTATGGAGAAAACAGAATACTCATAGGGCAGGGACCTCCGGTGTGGGGCGCTGCGTGGCGCCAGTCCGGGTCAATATACGGTGATATTGATCCCGGATAATCGGCCCTGGATTCCAAACATTGCGGAGTTGAATTCCATAATTTGCGGGGTTAATTACTCCAGAACAGTCGGATCGCGGCGGATTTCTTCCCGTGCCATGGCTTCCCACAGAAACGGGAAACCGTTGGCATCGGTGCGCTCTCCAGTGGCGAGGGCGACATGGGCAGGGAGCGGCGCGCCGCCACCGAGTGCCTCGACATGCCAGGCCAGGCGGCTGCGCCACTCCAGTGTGATCGCGCGCAAATGGGCCTGGCGAATGCCATTGGCGACCACTAGCACACCGTGGTTGGCGAGCATGGCCCATTTCTGGGCTCCCAGTGCCGTCACTACGGCGCGGCCGAGGACGGTGTCTTCGACTGTGCCGCGATACTCGTCATAGAGCACCGGGTCACTATCGACCAGGGCGGAGGTCTGGTCGTAAACCGGCGGGATGCGCCCCGCGGCTGACCAGACGCCTGCCCAGCGCGGGTGGTTATGGATGACCACCTCAACATCATGGCGCGCGGCATGTAAATCCATATGCAGGTTGATCGCCGGGGTGATGTTCCATTCGCCTTCGATGACCTTGCCGGTCTGGTCGAGGCGCAGGATGTCCGAGGCGGTTACTTCGCCCCAGGTGAGCTCCCAGGGGTTGGCCAAATAGGTGCCGTCGTCCTGCTTGACGGTGACATGACCGGCAATATGGTCGTTATAACCCTCTCGATACAGCACCCGGCACAGCAGCGCCACGCGTTGGTGCGCAGTCAGTTCGGGCAACAGTGCATACCGGCCTGGCCTGGGAATGTAGCGGGCCAGGAGGTCGTGATTAAGTTCATCGTTCTTCATTCTGGTGTGCTCCTCTGCAGCGGTTGTGATCCGTGAATGTTCCTTCAGAACTCACGCCTGCAAGGGTTCGCGGGCGAATACCGAGGTGCGCTGCATGCGCCGTTGATGGGGTTGGTAGTCCAGAATGGCGTTGTGCAGCACGCTTCGGTTGTCCCAGAGCACCATGTCACCGACACGCCAGCGATGGCGAAACCCGAATTGCACGTGCTGGCAGTGCGCGTGCAGATAGTCCAGGATCGCGTCGCTTTCAGAGGGGGCCAAGCCGTCGATATGGGTGGTGTAGGTCGGGCTCAGATACAGGGCTTTGCGACCGGACACCGGGTGCTGGATCACCAGCGGGTGCAGGTGGCGGCGGTTCATCTGCACGACCTCGGCATAGCGCTCATGGCTGACGACGCTCTGGCGCAGCGCTGCCGTCATGGGCCCGTTCATGTCGTGCCAGGCGCTGAGCCCGTCGAGGTAGTGCTGCATACGCCCGGACAGGCTGTCATAGGCCGTGGTCATGCTGATCCAGCATGTATCGCCGCCACAGGGGGGAAGGATCTGGGCGTGGGTCATGGTGACAATCGGCGGGTCGGGCAGGAAGCTCTCGTCGTGGTGCCACATATCCGCCCGGTCACCCAGCCTGGAGTCGATCACGGTGATCTGTTCAAAGCCTGCGCCCAGGTTGGGATAGAACGTGTGAACTTCGGGCTCGCCGAAATATCGTGCAATGGCCAGGTGTTGTTCTGGCTGTAGCCATGGGGCGTGCAGTACCAGGGCTTCATGTTTGACCAGCGCGGCTTCCAGTGCCGCCAGGGTTTGCGGCTGAAAAACAGTGGCAGGATCCAGGTCAAGCACTTCGGCGCCCAGGTGGGGGCCAAGGGGCTGGAGGGTGAGTGGTGAAGGCATGGGCAATCTCCCGGCAGGCTGAAATATCCGATCTTATAGAGGGCGTATCACTACACGTTTGGACGATGTCCGAGCGTCTCCAAAGATCATACTGACGTCATCAGGGTTGAGATATTCGCATTCTGCGGGCATCTGATTGCGTATTTAACCTAATGATAAAAAAGGAAAATATCTGAAATTAAGAACAGCAAAAAATACTCCGCTCGGGTTCCCATGAGCAAGCCAGCCGATGACAATACAAAGGGTCTGATGCCTGCGCTGCGCAAGCGGCCGGTGCAATCCCGCTCACGGGCACTGGTCGATGCTGTTGAGCAAGCCTGCCTGCAGATTCTGGATGAAGCAGGAGAGGCGGCGCTGACGGTCGCCCGCATCGCCGAGGTATCTGGTGTCGCGGTCGGCTCGATCTACCAGTATTTTCCCAGCAAGGATGCCATCGTGGCTTTGCTGTACGAGCGTGTGCTCGACGAAGAGTCCGAGCAGCTGCTGAAGGTGCGGGAAAAGTTGATTGGCGTGCCCCTGAAGTCGGCGCTGGAACAAATTCTGGCCAACATCATTCGCGTCGAAACACGCTTGTTCAGGCTGAACAAGGTGTTTCATTTGCGCTATCACTCGGCCTTGCACCTGGGCATGTGGCGCGGGCCATATACCACCACCGGGGAATTTATCGAAGCGACCTGGTTGCCGCTGCTGCAGTTGTATGAGGATGAAATATCCACGCAACACCCGGCCATGGCCGCTTACCTGCTCGGGCAGGGGCTGCGCAGTGTTATCCGCTCGGTACTGGAAGACATGCCAGACCAGCTTGAATCCAGGGCGCTGCTCGATAGCCTGGTGGCCATGGCCATGGGGTGCCTGCGGCCTTGCACGTGGGAGTGATCTGGCGGTCGGCCCGCTGTTGCGGCTTCGCACGCCGAGCAGTTGCGGGCGCTACACGGATCATCAGTCAGCTTGAAACAGCCAGTTGCACCTTGACCTTCTTTATCCTGCAACTAAGGTCGTGGTAGTGCACCCACCGCGCAGCGTCTGTTCTTGAGCGTGATCCGAAGGCAGGGATATGCAAATTAATCACCCATGTTCAGCACTACGCCCGTTTCTCTGGTACGCAGCCGTCAGCTTGCTGACCCTGGCTATGGCAGCGCAAGCCCATGCCGAAGACACCTGCAGCGCCTTGGCCGCCAGGGCCTTGCCCGATGCGACCATCACCGTGGCCGAGGCCATTGCCCCCGGGCAGTACCAAATGCCGGAAAACCCGCTGACCCGGCTGGCGAGTTTCTCCGGCATGAACCCGGCAGGGCGCCCCGCAGTCGGGCCAAACCCGGCCTTTTGCAGGGTTGCTGCCACACTCAGGCCCAGCAGCGATTCAGATATCAAGATCGAAGTCTGGTTGCCGCTCAATGGCTGGAACGGCAAGTTACTGGGTGTCGGCAGTTTTGGCTGGGGCGGAGCGATGATGTACCCGGCCATGCTCGCCGGGCTTGAGCAGGGCTACGCCACGGCAGCGACCGATACCGGACACGACAGCAGTACTGAAGAAGGCAAGGGCGGGCAGTTCGCCCTGGGCCACCCGGAAAAACTGATCGATTATGCCTGGCGCGCCGACCACCTGATGACGGTACATGCCAAGGAACTGATCAAGGCCTACTACGGAAAACCGGCCAGCCGGGCGTACTGGATAGGCTGTTCGCTGGGCGGCCTTGAAGGTCTGATCGAAGCCAGGCGCTTTCCCGATGACTACGATGGTATCGTCGCCGGTGCGCCGCCCAACCCGCTGGTCAAGTTCAATGCCGCCCAGCTCTGGCCCGGCTGGTTGCTCGGTCGCCACCGCGATGTGAACATGACCAAGGCCAAGCTCGAGATGGTCAGCAAGGCGGCGCTCAAGGCCTGCGCCACGCCCATTGGCCTCAAGCAGGGGTTTATCGACGATCCGCAGCATTGCGATTTTGAGCCTGAACAATTGCAGTGCAAAGGCACCGAGACAGCCGACTGCCTGACGGCGGGGCAGGTAGAGCTGATGCAGCAGCTCTATCGAGGGCCGATCAACCCGCGTACCGGGGAAGTGATCTTTCCTGGCGTGGCCAAGGGCAATGAAAACCTGCTCGGTGATTTTGTCGATGGCCAAGCGTTCCCGGTGGCCCTGGACCTGTTCAAGTACGCGGCTTTCCAGGATCCGGACTGGGACTGGACGACCATGGACTGGGACAAGACCGTGAATGAGGCTGTGAACAGGCTCGGGCCCTTGTTGCACGTTGACTCCAACCTCACGGCATTTTTCGACCGGGGGGCAAAGCTACTGCTTTATGTGGGCTGGAACGATTTTCATAACGGCCAGGAGCTGATCGACTACTACCAGTCACTGCTGCGC
Source organism: Pseudomonas sp. CCC4.1 (assembly GCF_035019225.1). NCBI lineage: Bacteria > Pseudomonadati > Pseudomonadota > Gammaproteobacteria > Pseudomonadales > Pseudomonadaceae > Pseudomonas > Pseudomonas sp. CCC4.1. The sequence goes on from NZ_JASJWL010000009.1 coordinate 74,246, forward strand.
GATTCGGGCAAGGCGGCCCGGGCCTCGGCCCGGCTGTTTCTGATCCCGGGCATGGGCCATTGTTACGGCGGTGCGGGCTGCGACACCTTTGACAAGTTGGCCATTATCGACAATTGGGTGGAGCACGGCGTAGCACCGCAGCGCATCGTCGCTTCGAAAATTGAAGACGGCAAGGTTGTGCGCACCCGCCCGCTATGTGCCTGGCCGCAGGTCGCCCGTTACGCGGGCAAGGGCGATATCGACAATGCCGACAGTTATGCCTGTGTCGAAGTAACGCAATAGTGGTGCAAAAAAACAAAGGCCTGCATGAGAAGTCTCATGCAGGCCTTTGTGTACCTTGCGCCGGCGCTATTGCGCTGGTTTCAGCGGCCTACCAGCAGTTCTGCGGCCTGATCCAGTAATGCCAACGGGTCCTTGGCCTTATGGATATCCACCGACAGCAGTTGACGAAAGCGCCTGGCGCCAGGGAACCCCTGGCCCAGCCCCAAAATATGACGCGTGATATGGTGCATTGAACCACCCGCGGCTATATGCGCTGCGATATAAGGCCGCAACAGCGTGAGCGCCTCTACCCGCGAAATGACAGGGGCAGAACTGCCAAACAGACGTTGATCGACCTCGGCCAGAATATACGGGTTGTGATAGGCCTCGCGACCGAGCATCACACCATCAAACACCTGTAAATGTTCCTGGCATTGCTCGAGGGTCTTGATCCCGCCGTTGAGAATGATCTCCAGTTCAGGGAAATCGGTTTTCAACTGCGCGGCAACGTCATAGCGCAGAGGCGGGATATCGCGGTTTTCTTTAGGCGACAGCCCTTCGAGAATGGCAATACGCGCATGCACGGTGAAACTGGTGCAGCCGGCATCACGAACCGTACCGACGAAATCGCACAGTTGTGCATAGCTATCGCGGCCGTTGATGCCGATACGATGCTTGACCGTGACAGGGATAGCGACCGCATCGCGCATGGCCTTGACACAATCGGCCACCAGGGCCGGGTGCGCCATCAGGCAGGCACCGATCATATTGTTCTGCACCCGATCGCTGGGGCAGCCGACATTCAGGTTCACCTCGTCATACCCTGCATCCTGAGCCATGCGTGCGCAAACGGCCAAGTCAGCCGGAACACTCCCTCCCAGCTGCAAGGCCAGCGGATGCTCAGACTCGTCATGACGCAAGAAGCGCTCGGCATCACCATTAATCAGCGCGCCCGTAGTGACCATTTCGGTGTACAGCAAGGCGTTTTTGGATAGCAGACGCAGAAAAAACCGACAGTGGCGATCTGTCCAGTCCATCATGGGGGCAACAGAAAACCGCCGAGACAGCGCAGCCCCTGTGTTTACTGGCTTTGAAGCAATATTCTGTACCATTGTGCTCTACGTTTTTGCAGCGATTTTAGGGGGTAAAAGGGCGTATTTTGAAGTCGACTGGTACAATTTACCAATCAAAACAACAATTGTACCAGGCGATCATGGCCACTATCCGAGCACGCAAGCGTACTGACGGCAGCATCAGTTACACGGCACAAGTACGCCTGTTTTGCGATGGGTTGCAAGTCTACCAAGAGAGCCAGATCTTCGCCCGATAACAGACGGCCTGGCAGCTTTGGGTCGATTGCGGGACTTTGCAACAGGCAGCAATCGGACAGATGCAGCCACTCGAACAACATAACCTGAGCGCTGTTTTGCAGCGCCAAACGGTCACTTATGTTCCGCTGCCAACATTGATCTGAACTGGGAAATACTCTCTGAAGATAGCCCGGCACCTTCGAACACTGCGCAGGTGAAGCTAACGGGGGCAGGGCCTGGAGCGGTTATGATGCGGTCAGCAATCACCGCTATCGGACTGTTTCGATAAAACCCGTGACCTTCATAACCTGCAGCATTCTCTTGTAAGAAATTAGCACTGTTTGAGGTATGTGGAGTCTTGTCGAGAAGCCCGGCCCTCGCAAGTGCCAGAGTTCCCCCACAGATACCGGCAATCGTCGCTCCACTTGAACGACTGGCATGAAGAAAGTCTCGAATATCCGGTGCTTCTGCACGTTCCCAGACCATTCCCCCGATAACGACCACAACATCCGGTTTCCAGTCCAGGCATTGTTGCAAGTTACTATCGATCGTTACAGGCAGCCCGCCCTGCGAGTGGATCTGTCCCGGAGCAAAAGCGAAAAACCTGACGTCGATCCCGTAAAATGGGGACGCAGTTCCAGCTATAAAAGCATATTCCCAGTCAGCAAAACCGGGGCTCAGTATTAAACCTATGCGTGCCATCAGTCAGAATCCTCCATGAATGCCAACACCCTATGGCGACAATAAATGGATATCAAGGGCTGCTTTGGGTCGGATAGCAGTCGCTCGCAAAAATCTGCTCTCTACCTATATATGCCAGGACTCAGCCTCGACGTAGCGGGCCAACGCACGTTTGAGGTGGTACTAACGGTCGCGGTCGGTGGCTTGGGACAACTGGTCGAGCTGCTCCACGAGCGCCTCTTCAACACAGAATGACAACACGGGCGGTGCCATGATGGAATCCTCACTCTTGAGTGTATACAGCGTATACGGGTTCTAAAGCTGTACACCCAAGTGGCTGATGAGAACAGAGGTTTCTTGTAGCTTCAGACAAACGCACCGGTGTCTCTGCAAACTACCTGCGATAGCTTATTTTCGTCCTTGGGTGCCATTAAAGCGAAAAAAGGCCAGCCACATCATGGCCAGCCTTTTTGCTTGCTTGAACCACCACCTGAAAATCAGGCTGCCTTGTTACTGATGCGAACTTCGAGTTCCAGATCTGCACTGGCCAACATATTCACCAAAGCATCCAGAGAAAATTTTTCAATTTTCCCCTTGAGCAAATCATTCAGCCTTGGCTGAGTGATATGCAGCCGCTGGGCCGCTTCTTTTTGCGATACATCCCAGGTTTTCACTACCCGCCTGATGGCTCGCATCAACTGAGAACGGACACGCAGGTTCTCGGCTTCTTCTGGCGTATCAACCAAAGCATCCCAGACACTGGTAGGGTGTTCGTTTGACATACACTTTTCCTCTGATCAATCACTTGCTTACTAATTTTTGGACAACTGTTTTGCTACAAGTTCTTTTAAAAAAGTGACAGGTGTACTTTTTTTGAGTCGGGTCATAGCTAGGGCTTTACCCCTTCACCGTTGGTAAAGGGGATCGCCACGCCACCCTACGCTCAACCCAGCGATTTGTATCGGGTTCTACCCAGATCCAAATCACGCTTTTCCGTCTTTTGAGTTGTCTTGCGGAAGGCATGCAACACATAGATTGCTTCCGGCCGATTGACCACATAAAACACGCGAAAAGCCCCATCATCACATGCAATTCGGATTTCCTGAACACCCTTGCCAACGGATTTCATTGGCTTGAAGTCGTCAGGCTCTTCCCCTTCCTGCAGTAGTTCTAGCTGAAAACCTGCTCGCTTCCTAGGCACTTCAGGGAAGTCCCGCAGGTCTTGCAAGCTACTTCCAACCCACATGATTTCCTTCATTTCTCGGTTGGGCATCGCTGCACCTCCGTCTTATCAAACATTTTATGCATCTGAAAGTAGTCATCGGTCGCTTCCTCTCTGGTCAAAAATCGAACAGGCATGTTGCTCGTCTCACCTACGGATTCGCGTGTGCGAATCCACGCCTGCGAGATAAACATTATATCTGTTTTGATATAAATACAAGGTCATCTCTCATCACTGTTTTGCAGACATCAAGAGGTGGGGCCATCATGCATGCGAAATGCTCCCAGTGAGGCTACGAGTCCTTGTGCGGCTCATTTCCACGTTGGGATGCGGTCAGCCGCTTCCTGACGGTGCTGGTGAATCTGTGTAGGGATTTATTCAGATGTTGGCGAATGCCAGTTTGTCGAGTGGGCTTCATTCCTGGACATTCATCCTTTGTAGGGCCGTTGAACATTGGAGGTGAGCTTACCGAGAGATATTCAGGAGTTTCGTACGACGTTTCGCTTTCCATCTCGCGAATCATCCGAGAGAATCACGTTCGCTTGCGCCTGCTCAAATCGGGGAATAGTCTCGGCCCATCGCTGCAAAATCAGCGGTCGGGTTTAGTAGCCCGGTGTTACCAGGCGCAATGCGCCACCTTAGCGAGGCGCTTTTTTTGGCCTTCGTTTTATGGTGGCCGTGCGCAGGGCGCCCTTGTGGCGCGCCGGTTTCCTGGTACACCGGTCTACTAACCTGCGTACGGCTGCCACCCAGTCGTTTAGTAGCGATAGGTGACAGCTCCTTTTTATGTACCAGGAGTCATCACAATGAAAAAAGTTGTCCCCGATCCCCCCTCATTGACCCTGCAAGATGCTGAACAGTGCGATTCACAGTCGCTGGACCGTGCGGCCGTCAGGCGTGCGCTCGATTATTACCTGCACGACCATAAGCCTGCTCGCCCCATAAGCACGGCTATATTTGCCATCCCGGACAGTGTCAATTCAGAAGCGGCTTTGGCCCAAGCGTCAGACTTGTTGCGCTGTGCGGTTGCTTCGGCGAGTGAGGCGGGGGATGGTTTGTGCGGGCTCGCGCGCGACCGGGTGTTGTCGGTCATGCATCTGGTGGAGCTGGCCAGGGCGTATGTCGATAAATCGTTGGACGGTGTGGCGATGCACTGATGCAGCACGCGCCTGGTTGGCGGCAGGCGCGTTATTGATCTCTGGGTATATTGGGTACTTTTCGAAAATCGCGGCAAGTTGATCGGAGCCTCCGTAGGTAGCTGACAAGCTGCCCAACAATACAAGGAAGTCAATGCTGAGTTCACTGGTATCAAATGGTCAGCAACCAACGTCGGATCAATCAGAACTGGTGGTGCCTTGGTGGAGCTTTACGAAGACCATCCTGGCTGTAACCGCCCTGTCATTAGTACGTGATGGGCGGATCGGACTGGACACCCCGATACCTGATCAGCCATTCACGTTGCGCCAACTGCTTAGGCATGAGGCAGGGCTCGCCGATTATGGTGAACTTGCAGATTATCACGCCGCCGTTGCCAACCATGAGGCTGCATGGTCAGCAGACGAAATGATGCAGCGCCTTGATGGCGCTCGGCTTCGATATACCCCCGGAACTGGATGGCGCTATTCCAATGTGGGTTACCTTCTCATAGGCAAGCTAATTGAACAGCTGACTGACTTGTCGCTTGAAGAGGCAGTGGGTCGATACGCACTGACGCCTTTGGGGCTCTCGAGGGTTCGCTTCGCTAAAACGCCAGCAGACTTACAAGATACCCACCTTGGAAATACATCAAATTATGACCCCGGCTGGGTGTATCACGGCTTGTTAATCGGCCCCATTTCGCAAGCCGCACTCTTCCTCGACCGACTTTTCGCAGGGCATCTGCTCCCCACAGGCTTGCTCCAGGACATGCAGATAGCAAAGGCATTGGGTGGTTCGATTCCAGGACGCCCATGGATTACACCGGGATACGGCCTGGGTTTAATGCGGGGTTCGATCGACGGTGGTTTTACCCTTTGCGGACACACAGGGTGCGGGCCTGGCAGCGTCATTGCCGTTTACCGTATCTGCGACGGCGACACATCGGCCTGTTGCGCTGTTTTCGGCGCAGGCACCCGTGAAGGCACCGTCGAAACCCTCGCCGCCGAGCAACTGATACAAGTTTTGCGGTCGGGGGGTAAAGTCGTCTGAGTCCTTCGATGTATTGGCCGGCGATCCGCTACTTATCGTGGCGCAGCTCGCGGCTCAAGGTCTGAAGCATCTCTATATTGACGGAGGTCAGACCATCCAGGCTTTCCTCGCTGCGGGATTGATCAACGAGATCACTATTACGCGCATTCCAGTGTTGTTGGGCAAAGGAATTCCTTTGTTCAGCCAGTTGGGTGGCGAGCTAAATTTAAGTCTGATTGACTCCTCAGCGTCTGATAACGGATTTGTACAGAGTCGTTACCAAGTGCTCGCCCAGGCTTGCTCAGTTGACAAAACAGGATCTGATTGCAGTGCTTTAGAGATTTGATGACTGCCCGCACGTCATTTGGTGCATAGCGACGTTCAAAGTCAGGTCGTAGCTAACCGACCCACATTTGCAGGCGCTGGCCACCACTGGCTCGATGTCTCGAGGATGTTCTTGCTCGGCTGCCACATCAGTGGGGCACTGTTAAGTTATCGGAGATTGCAAAGTTTTAGAGTGGCTGAAACGAAATGACAAAAGAGACGGCACGTTACATCTTGATCACAGGCGCGGCAGGTACCGGCACCACGACCTTGGCGGATGCTTTAGCTAAGGAACTGAGCGCAACTCACCTGGATGCAGATGATTTTTTGTGGCTGCCCAGTAACCCGCCCTATCTGCATCTGGCAGACAAAACGCTACGAGGAGAGCGCTTGCTACATGAAATGCGCTCTCATGACCGTGCAGTGGTTGCCGGATCAGTAATGGGCTGGGGTCAACCGCTTGAGAGCGAATTTGATCTTGTGGTGTTCCTTTATCTTCCGGTTGAACTCAGATTGGAGAGGCTAGAACGTCGAGAGGTAAAACGCTTCGGTCAAGCAAAGCCGGAGTTTCTGGCTTGGGCAGCTCAGTACGATGAGGGGGGCGTCCCTGGACGTAGCCTGGCCAGGCACCAGGAATGGCTGTCTGCGCTTACCTGTACGGTCTTAAAGCTTGAAGGGGACATGTCTGTTACAGATCGGGTGCGGCAAATACGGGATGCAGTCGACGGACTGAAGCACGCACCGTCAGTCATGTGAACGTGTGTTGGCTGTAGGCTTACGTCCAGCTTGCCAAGCGAGTGGAAGAGATGGGCCAGTCATTCAGCGGCACATAAAGGTCGTCAAAAAGCTCGAGGCAGTTATCCTGGATCGGCGCGTTCGCAATCAAAGCATGATGATTGCAGTGCTCTCGAGCAATACGGGCCGCACCAGAATTTTGTAGCAGTCGGCATCGAATGCCTGCCCTGTCAGTCTGGGGGCCAGTCTGGCTTCAGACTCGCAGGTATAGGTGCCGATATAGCGCCAGCTGTCCACGACGTGGTACTCCTCGATCTCGCCATGCTGCTCGTGCAATGCGATTGCGCCTGGATAGGGCCAGTGATGCACGGCCCAGCGTTCCAAGGCACTCAACAAGCGTTGGGTATGCGCCTTAGGGCTTTCTGCCCCTTTGCAGGCACCGGCGCACTTGCCTATCTGAGCCCGAAAGCAGCCCCGTCCCGTTGATTTATCCAGGCCCAGCAGGGTGTGGCAGAGCCGGTGCTCGTCCGCAATCTGCATCAGGGCTTCGGTGGCCATCCGCCGGTTACGGAAAAGCCCGTACAACTGTGGCCCGTCGCAGATGGTGGTGGTGTCGATGATTTCCAGTACCCCGTCGACAATCCGCAATGAGCACAGACGCTGTTGACGACGAAGTCGCTTGTTCTTCAAGGGTTGCAGTTCTTTGATCAGGCGGGACTCCAACAGCAGGGCACCGATTTCTCCTGCGGTTTGCTGGTACTCGATCCGTTGTGTCTGGCGCAGCATTCGGGCTTCTTCCGGCGCGCGCAGGTGGGAAAGCAGTCGGCTGCGTATATCGATGCTTTTACCGATATAGAGCGGCATGGACTCGCCAGCAGCGTAAAAGAAATACACCCCGGGTGCTCGCGGGGCGGCCTCGACCTGAGCGCGCAGGTGGGTCGGGTATGTATAAACAAGGTCGGGGCGAGCAGTAGGGGCGGGCATGGGGTGCACCTTCAAGGTGGATCAGTAGGCCTATGTACCAAGCATGGCCAATTTCAGTTCGGGGCAATGCAATTGAACACCTCACCGCGCAGCTTTTACCAATAGTCCAGGCGTGATGTGCCAGAAGCTCGCTCAATGCCTGACGCGTCAGGGTATTCAATGTCACGTATTACTGCTGTTTGTACCACGGGAGTGCTACAAAACACATCGCAAGAACGCCTTGCTCTACGAGGATTGATCAACGGGAACAGTTATTGCTTGAAGGGCTGAGGGCGGAGGGAAATGCAGACCGCGCAGATTTGTGTGCGCTGTAAGGGTGCGTAAGTTAATCAGGAATTGCGTGTTTTCGAGCGCAAGCAGTTGACCTACTCAGAACAGTTTATAGGGAGCTATCGCTTGGAAAACCTGGTCATTCGTCATGCGCAACTAACGGATGCGACGCAGCTCTGCAATGCCGAGCGTGAAACGGCCAAAACCCCCGGTTTGCTTGTCTCGCGGCCAAGTGAGTTTAACACTGCAGCCTTTGAGCGAAAAATTATTGCCCTGAAGGATGATGGCCTTTACCTGGTGGTTGAATGGAATGATCAGATTGTCGGGCATGCTTTGCTTGAGCCAATCGGGCTTGAGGCCTTTAAGCACGTTATGAGCCTGACTATCGTTGTGCATCCCGACTATGTGGGGCAGGGTATCGGCCATGTGTTGATGACGCGCTTGTTGCAGTGGGCCGGGGATCGCCCGGGGCTGGTAAAAGTCGAACTGCGGGTGCGTGAGGTCAATCGCCGTGCGAGGCACCTTTATCTGAAGTTCGGCTTTGTGGAAGAAGGTCGTCTTGAAAAGCGTATACGCCTACCCGATGGCAGTCTGATCGCGGATATCACCATGGGCTGGTTCGCACCTGAGCAGAGCTGAAGCAGCACTGGGTGGCAGCTTGATGCCCTGACGAACTCAAGCTGTCGTCTATAGTCAGAGGACCACCCTTATTCTGAGTCCTCGACCATGCTAACGCCTCGTTCACTGATTACAGCCATTACGTGTGTTGCGCTTGTTTGTGGCCCGGTCACTGCCTCGGCCGATCCAGGTAACGGGAACGGTAAAGGCAATGACAAAGGCGGTCAGCACTATGACCAGGATCATGGCAAGCAAGGTGGCCAGGGCAATAAAGGTAAGAAGTCAGGCGGTGACGACAGGGCGCATGGCCCGAGTATCAATCGTGCAGCCACGCTTGAAATCATTCACGGGCATAGAGATTACTGGAGCCGAAGCCAGGCGCTGCCGCCCGGCATCCAGAAGAATCTGGCGCGGGGCAAGCCGCTGCCGCCGGGTATTGCCAAAAAGCTGGATGGCCGACTGGCCAGCAGGCTGCCTCATTACGAGGGGTACGAATGGCAGCAGGTGGGCACGGAGTTGATTCTGGTCTCCATTGCCACCGGGTTGGTTTATGAGATTCTCAATGGTGCCTTTGATTGATGTGACGCCGTTGTGTCGATCAGTGCCTGAAACTCCGGGCTTATCCCTCGACTAGACCCGGGAAAAGCCCGGCCAGCCGGGGCAATGTGCCAGTGTTTCTCACTAAGTGGCTGTTTTTGAATAAATTTATTTAAAAAGTGCTTCCCATATCCTCAGAGTGCGGGTATATTTGCGCTCGTTCTCACAGCGAACCCTTACAGGTTCACGGCGATTGGCAACATTCGCAAGCTGCAAGGACGTTAAATGAATGCCAGGCATTCATCGCAACAACTACAGGGGCGTCGCCAAGCGGTAAGGCAGCAGGTTTTGATCCTGCCATGCGTTGGTTCAAATCCAGCCGCCCCTGCCATTTTCCAGATCTTGTCCAGCATCGGGCAAGACTCTCCAAGCACAGCGTCAACGCCGTTCGGCCTGACGCAACCTCGCTAGTCACCCATCCCATACCAATTAATACCACTGTCTTTTTCTTGCCCATTCGGTTTGTGGCGGATCAGTCCTGCGCGTTTCTGCAGCTCAACCCATTGCCTGTGAAAGCAGTGCGTACTGGTGAACACCTTCAGTGGATTGCGGGGGTGTGCCGAGGGCCATTTGGCTCACCCGGTCTACTGGGCCCAGGCCGGCCCGCGTCAGCCATTCACACAGACCGCTGTTATGTGGCACATCGATACGCACAAACTGGCCAGGGATCCGTGAGAGCAGGGTGGCGATCAGGTGCCTGGCCTGCCGGGGATTTTGGGCAATCACCGGGCCAATGCAATGGCCCTTTCCGGCGCGGCGCAACAGGGCAAACGCCTGTAACTGGCCTCCGCACTCGATACCGGCCGTGTGTTCGATAGTGTCGTGCAGATGGGCGAAAATGGCACTGCGATCCAGCCCGCTGCCAGCGTTGGCCAGTGCCAGTTGCCGTGCCTGATCCTCTGCGTTGAGGCTGCGGCAGTGTTCGTCTGCGGCCAGCGGTTCAAGGGCCATACATTGTGCCGGGCCCTGGCGCTGCTCGAGGGTGCCGAATTCGATAAAGCCCTGGCTCAGATACAGCGGTGCGCCTGCCGCCGAGGCATTGAGGATCGCCGTGGCCGGCTTGCAGGCCTCGAGCGCCAGCTCCATCAATCGGCGGCCAACACCCTGGCCCTGATAATCGGGGCTGACCACCACCAGGCCAATGGTTGCAAACGCACCTTGTGGGCAGGCGAACGCCGTGCCGATCAAGCGCTCACCTTCGCAGGCCGCAAAGCCTTTGCACAACCGGTGCAACAAGGCCCAGTCTTCCAGGCGATGGGGCCAGTTCAGCTGCGCGGACAGCCCGTGGGCGGCGGGCAAGTCGGCCCGGGTCATGGCGCGGTAGGTGAAGGCAGCCTGTTGCGGCGCGGGCATGATGAAACTCCTGGAACATGTGCGCACTATCTACAGGTATTGCCGCCGCGCTTTCAACCCCCGTGTGCGACCTCATGCCTGGCCGACATGATGCTCGCCACCTGACGTGGCTGGCAGTTGAGGTAGGCCGAGGATTGCAGCCATTGCTGGTCGGGGTACCAGGCAAACATGAACTGGCCATTTTTGAGTTTATCTACGACCTGACGCGCCACTTGCGGGCGGACCGCCGGGCAGCCGAGGCTGCGGCCGATGCGGCCCTGGGTTTTGCTCCACAGCGGGTTCACGTAATTGGCGGGGTGGATCACGATCGCCCGTTCACGGGCCTGATCATTGATGCCGGGCTCAAGGCCGTCCATGCGCAATGAGTAACCATGGCTGCCCACATAGCTTTCCTGGGTGCTGAACAGGCCGAGACTGGACTGGTTGCTGCCTTCGGTATTGGAGAAGCTGGTGGCGAAGTTCTCGCCGGATTGTTTTCCGTGGGCCACCAGATCACGCAGAACCAATGTCTTGCGGGTCAGGTCAAAGATCCAGAGACGGCGAGCGGTTGAAGGTTGCGAGAAGTCGATTACCGCCAGATGCCGAGCCTGTTTGGCTCCGTTATTGACCGCGCACTGCATGGCGCTGAGGGCACTTTTCAGGGCCTGGGGGTTGAGTTCCGGGGCGGCATGGCTGAGCTTGTTGAGCAAGAGCGGATTAGCAGCGTAGGCAGTAGTGCAGGTTGCGCTTAAGGCGATGGCTGCAAAGCAAAAACGGCGTAAAAAGTTGAGCATGATTTGCGTATTCTCGATGGAGTCAGACCAGTAATGCTGCGCCGATAACTTGGCGCTTGGGTTTTAACTGCTAGCCTGTGGGTTTGCCGTGACCGCTGATTGAGCTGAAGTTAAAGATGACGGCCCATAATTGGAGTAAAGCAGTTGTTCAAAAAACGCGCATTTTACTTGAGCATTGCCTTGCTGACTGTGCCACTGGTCGCTGTAGCCGATCCCCTACAGGCAGACACCACAAGCCCGGTACAACAAGCGCTCAGCCAACTGCCGCAAGCCTGTCCGGTCCTGGCGCCACGGGTCAATGCACCGATGCTGCGAATGCTGCAGGGGTTTTATCAGGGGCAGAATGACCAGCCGGTATGGTCGGTCAATGGCCGTTTGAGCGCCCTGCAAGGGGAGCTTGCGCAGTTGGCGGATGACGGTCTGGACCCCGACACCTACAAACTGCCTGTCGCTGGTGATCTGTGTGCCGATATCGGGATCAGCCAGCAGTATCTGCAAGCCTTGCAGGACCTGCACTATGGTCGCCTGCAGCAGTCGCGGTTCGAGCCGGTATGGCATGCCAGTGAGGTTGCACAAGACCGCCAGGCCCGCATCCTGGCCTTTGCCGGACCGGGCCTGGCGGACTTGCCCCGGGCTTTTGAACAGGCGCGCCCGCAAAACGAGCTGTATCAAAACCTGCGTCGGGTCTATGCCCGCCAGCGTCAGCAACCCTTGCCACAATGGCAACCACTGGCCAGCGGGCCGTTGCTGCGTCCGGGGGCTGAGGATGCGCGGGTGCCCGAGCTGGCCCGGCGACTGGTCAGTGAAGGCTACCTCAGCCACCTGCCGGCGACTGTCGATCACCATTACAGCAATGAACTGGTGGCGGCGGTGAAGAGCTTCCAGCTCGACCATTCGTTGCAGGCCGACGGTGTAATCGGCGCGGGCACCCTTAAAGAACTCAACATCAGCCCCCAGGCGCGGCGTGAGCAGCTGCGCATCAATCTGGAGCGCTTTCGCTGGATAGCCCAGGATCTGGAGCCCGATATCCTGCTGGTCAATGTGCCCGCAGCGCAACTGACCGTGTACCGCAACGGTGTGCCGGTGTGGCAGACACGCACCCAGGTCGGCCGTGCCGAGCGCCAGACCCCGCTGCTCAAGTCCCGGGTCAATCGCCTTACGCTCAACCCGACCTGGACCATTCCGCCGACCATCTTTCGTGAAGACAAACTGCCGCAGATCCGTCGCGATCCGTCTTTCCTCAGCCGTCAGGACCTGCAGATTGTGGACAGCAACGGCCAGCCGCTGGCGGCTCAGGATATCGACTGGGATCGACCGGGCAACATCCTGCTGCGCCAGGGCGCGGGGCCGAGGAACCCGTTGGGCCGTATTGCCATCCGCTTCCCCAATCCGTTCTCGGTGTACCTCCACGACACCCCTAGCCAGGCCTTGTTCAGCAAGGGGCCACGGGCTTTCAGTTCGGGTTGCGTGCGGGTTGAAGCGGTGTTCCAGCTGCGTGACTTGCTGGTGACACCTGCCGAAAAAGTCCGTAGCGAGGAGCTGTTGGGTACCGGGCTGACCCATGAGTTCAGGCTGTCGAACCCGACACCGATCCTGATGACCTACTGGACCGCCCAGGCAAACAAGGACGGCAAGGTGACCTATGCACCGGATATCTACAATCATGACCCGGCATTGATTGCGGCACTGGCCAGCAAAAAATAATTCGGCTATTGCGGACTTTCGTAGCAGCTGACGAACGCAGCCTCGCTCCGCTCGTCAGCTGCTACATAGTCTTGGGCAACTTGCCTCATCTGCAGGCGAGCCACTAGTATCCAGCTCCCGATTGTCGACCCTGAGAGCCCCCATGAGCTGCTGGCCCGATTCGCGCTTCACCGATCTGCTGGGCATTGCCCATCCCCTGATCCAGGCACCGATGCTGGGCGCTGGCGCCGATATCATGATCGGCGTGGCACAGGCCGGGGGGCTGGCCTCACTGGCCTGTGCCACGTTGAGCCTGGAGGCCATCCGCAGCGAGGTGGCAACCTTTCGGGCTGCCTGCGACCAGCCGCTCAACCTGAACTTTTTCTGCCATCAGCCTCCGGAGTACGACGAGGCTGCCATCGAGCAGTGGAAGTCGCTGTTCAAGGCCTATTACAGCGAGCTCGGGGCCGATTATGACGCGCCCACTCCGATATCCAGCCGCGCGCCTTTCGATGAAGCCACCTGCGCCCTGGTCGAGGAATTGCGCCCCGAAGTGGTGAGTTTTCACTTTGCCCTGCCGGCACCGGAGTTTGTGGCCAGGGTCAAGGCCTGTGGGGCCAGGGTGCTCAGTTCGGCCACGACGGTTGACGAGGCGCAATGGCTGGAACACCACGGCTGTGACGCAATTATCGCCATGGGCTATGAAGCGGGCGGTCATCGGGCGATGTTCCTGCATCGTGAGCTGACCACGCAAATCGGCACCTTCGCTCTGGTGCCGCAAATCGTCGATGCCGTGTCGGTGCCGGTGATTGCTGCAGGCGGCATCGCCGATGCGCGAGGGATCGCGGCGGCGTTTGCACTTGGCGCCAGTGCCGTGCAAATCGGCACTGCTTACCTGTTTTGCCCTGAAGCAAAGCTGGCCAGGGCTCATCACCGTGCGTTGCGCGAGGCTCAGGCCAGTGATACCGCGCTGACCAATCTGTTTACCGGGCGGCCAGCACGAGGCATCGTCAATCGGGTCATGCGCGAACTGGGCCCGATCAACTCCCAGGCGCCAGCCTTTCCGTTGGCCGGTGGTGTGCTGCTGCCGCTCAAGGCCAAATCCGGGGCTGACAGCGGCGACTTTATCAACCTGTGGGCGGGCCAGGCTTTCCCCCTGAGCCCCGGGCGCATGGCCGAGCTGACGTCGTATGAGCTGACACGCAAATTTATCGACGATTATGCCGCCCGCTCTACATGCCTATAGCAATTTTGCCCGGCATGGCTGGCGGTGCGAATCAGCAACATGATTGCACCTGCCACCGGCAGGCTTACCAGCAGTAATGCATAGCGCAGCGATTCAATACCGAAAGCCGGCTGCAGGGCATCGCTGAGCAAACCGGCCAGCAACGGCCCCAGGCCAATCCCCAGCAGGGTCGAAATAATGGTCTGCAAGGCCATCGCCGTACCCCGGCGGTTGGCCGGGACCAGTTGGGTGATCAGATTGAACGACGGCGCCACCCACCACACCGAAAAAAAGCTGTAGAGCGCGCACAGCAGCATCGCACTGGGCACCGGTACGCTGCCCACCTGCAGCCACACTGTGTTTGGCCACAGCAGGTAGGCGAACAGCGCACTGAGCGCTGTCACATGCCCTATGACCGGAATGCCCACTTGCCAGTGCGGGTTGCGCCGGGTCAGGTGGTCACTCAGCCAGCCGCTGAACAAGGCGCCGATCCCGGCAAAGCCGCCGCAGATAAAACCCGCCAGCAACCCGGCATGTTGCAGTGACAAACCGTGGGAGCGCACCAGAAAGCTGGTGTTCCACATGCCGATGGCATAAGAGCCCAGGGTGGTCAAACCACCCGCCATCACCAGGCAACGGTAAGCGGGCAGGGCCCAGAGTTTGCGTGCCTCGCTGCCCATGCTCTGCAGGGGGTGGGCCGCGTGGGCGCTGGCCAGGTCCCAGCGGCCACGCGCCGGGTCCTTCACCACAAAGGCCAGCAGCGTGGAGAACATCAGCGCCGGCATGCCGATCACGATAAACGCGGTGCGCCAGCCATAGTGCTCAACCACCCAGGCGCCAAGGCTGAGGCCGATCACTGCGGAGAAGGTCGGTGCCGCCGTGAAGCAACTGATGGCAAACGATCGGCGATGGGGCGGGTAGAGGTCGGCAATGATCGACATCGATGTCGAGGTGGTCGGCGACTCGCTCACCGCCACAGCCATGCGTGCCAGGGCGAGCATCCAGAAGCTCACTGCCAGCCCGCACAACATGGTTGCCACGGCCCACAGCAAACAGGCGATGGCCAATAAGCGGGTGCGTACCATACGGTCGGCCAGGCGACCGGCAGGCAGGGCAAGCAGGGCGAATACCGCGGCAAAGGCCAGGCCGGAAATCAGCCCCATCGCTGTGTCACTGACGCCGAACTCGGCTTTGATCGGCTCAATCATCACTGCCAGAATCTGGCGCCCGACAAAGTTGTCGGCAAACACCGCTGCCAGCAATAACAGCAAAGCATGGCTGCGCCAGCCGACATGAGTGTTGGACATGGTGGGTTTCCTGTGAGGTAAAAACGCCGAAGGCGCTGACCCGGTCAGCGCCTCCGTCAAGGTGCGACGCCTCAGGCCCGCTGGCGCGCCAGGGTCATGGCGGTGTCTTCGATCATGTCTTCCTGGCCGCCAACCATGCCGCGGCGACCCATCTCCACCAGAATCTCCCGTGCTGGCACGCCGTACTTTTTCTCGGCGCGCTTGGCAAACAGCAGGAACGAGCCATACACCCCGGCGTAGCCCATGGTCAGGGCATCGCGGTCGCTGCGGATCGGGAAGTCCATGATCGGCACCACCAGATCCTCGGCCACGTCCTGAATGCCAAACACACTGACCCCGGTTTCTATGCCCATGCGATCGCACACGGCCACCAGGATTTCCATCGGCGTATTCCCCGCGCCCGCGCCGAGCCCGGCCGCTGCAGCGTCGATGCGGGTGGCTCCGGCCTCGATGGCCGCGATGGAGTTGGACACGCCCATCGACAGGTTGTGATGGCCGTGAAAGCCGATCTCGGTGTCCGGGTGCAGGGCCGCACGCAGGGCTGCAACCCGCGCCTTGATATCGTGTGGCAGCATGTAGCCGGCCGAATCGGTGAGGTAGACGCAGTTGGCGCCGAAGCTCTCCATCAACTTGCCCTGTTTGACCAGCCCCTCGGGACTGTTCATATGGGCCATCATCAAGAAACCCACGGTGTCCATGCCCAGCTTGCGGGCATAGGAGATGTGTTGCTCGGACACGTCCGCCTCGGTGCAATGGGTCGCCACGCGGATGGTATTGACCCCCAGTTCATGGGCCATTTGCAGATGGTCCACGGTGCCGATACCCGGCAGCAGCAGGGCTGACACCCTGGCCTTTTTCATCATCGGGATCACGGCCGACAGGTACTGCTCATCGGTGTGCGCCGGGAAGCCGTAGTTCACCGAGCTGCCACCCAGGCCGTCGCCATGGGTGACCTCAATCAGCGGCACGCCGGCTGCGTCCAGGCCGCAGGCGATGTCTTTCATCTGCTGCAGGCTGATCTGGTGCCGCTTGGGGTGCATGCCGTCGCGCAGGCACATGT
Organism: Pseudomonas sp. CCC4.1; assembly: GCF_035019225.1. Taxonomy (NCBI): domain Bacteria; kingdom Pseudomonadati; phylum Pseudomonadota; class Gammaproteobacteria; order Pseudomonadales; family Pseudomonadaceae; genus Pseudomonas; species Pseudomonas sp. CCC4.1. The sequence continues at coordinate 90,815 of NZ_JASJWL010000009.1, forward strand.
CATGCACGGTAATTTTTTTGCCGCGAAGATCCATGATCGGCTCCTTAAGCGAGGGCAGGTTGGGGGGCTGATGCCTTGAGTTGCAGCTCGCCCTTGAGGATTTCCTCGGCGAACATCTCGGCGGTGCGGGCGGCCGCGGCGGTCATGATGTCCAGGTTGCCGGCGTACTTGGGCAAGTAGTCGCCCAGGCCTTCGACCTCCATGAAAATCGAGACCCGGTTGCCGTCAAACACCGGGCCGTTGACCAGCTTGTAGCCCGGTACATACTGCTGTACCTGCTCGATCATGCTGGCGATGGCCAGGCTGATCGCGGCTTGATCCGGTTCGGTTTCAGTCAGGCAATGCACGGTATCGCGCATGATCAGCGGCGGCTCGGCGGGATTGACGATAATGATCGCCTTGCCCTTTTTCGCCCCGCCCACCTGCTCGATGGCACTGGCCGTGGTGCGGGTGAATTCGTCGATATTCTTGCGCGTGCCCGGGCCCACCGATTTGGACGCGGCAGTGGCGACGATTTCGGCGTAAGCCACCGGCTGGACGCTGGACACGGCCGCCACCAGCGGAATGGTCGCCTGGCCGCCGCAGGTGACCATATTGACGTTCATGGCGCCGCGCTTGAGGTTGGCCTTGAGGTTGACCGGCGGCACGCAATACGGGCCAATGGCAGCCGGTGTCAGGTCGATCATCAGCACGCCCAGCTCGTTGAGCTTGCGGCTGTTTTCAGCATGGACATAAGCCGAGGTGGCATCGAAGGCGATCTGGATATTGTCTGCCAGCACGTGCGGCAACAGACCGTCGACCCCGTCACTGGTGGTCTTCAGGCCCATCTCGCGGGCGCGGCTCAGGCCTTCGGAGGTGGCATCGATGCCCACCATCCACACGGGCTCCAGCACTTCGCTGCGCAGCAGCTTGTAAAGCAGATCGGTGCCGATATTGCCCGGCCCGATCAGGGCACATTTGATCTTTTTGCTCATGGCTAAGGTCTCGAAGGGGGGTTAGGGCACAAAGCGCAGGTTGGCAGAGCCCAGGCCGCTGAGAGTCAGGCTGACCTCATCGCCGGGTTGTACCGGAACCAGCGGCGCCAGTGCGCCGGAAAGGATGATTTCGCCCTTGCGAAACGGGATGTCGAACTTGCCCAGGGTATTGGCCAGCCAGGCCACGGCCTCGCAGGGGTGGCCCTGTACCGCCGAGCCAAAACCATGACCGGCGGGCTGGCCGTTTTTCAGCAAGTGCAACTCGACCTTGGCCAGATCCAGCTCGCGCGGGTTGATGCGCTGTTCGCCCAGGGCGAACACACCGCAGGAAGCGTTGTCGGCCACGGTGTCCTGAATGCGGATTTTCCAGTCGGCAATGCGCGAGTCGACAATTTCGAAACACGGCACCACCCATTGGCTGGCTGCCATTACGTCTTCGGCGGTGATGCCGGGGCCGTGCAGGTCTTCGCCGAGGATAAAGGCGATTTCGCCTTCAGCCCGTGGCTGCACCAGGTGGTGGGCGGCAAAGCTCACATCGCTGTTGTCGGCGACTTGCATGCGGTCGGTCAAGAAGCCGAAATCGGGCTGGTGCACATCAAGCATGTCCTGCACGGCACGGCTGGTAACGCCAATTTTTTTTCCGACCACCTGCTCGCCCAGCGCCTGGCGGCGTTGCAAGAAACGTAGGGAAATGCGGTAGGCCGTGTCCAGGGTCAAATCCGGGTAACGGGCGGTCAATGGCTCAAGGCTGCGCCGCTCCAGCAGGGCGTGAAACAACTCGTCGCCCAGGGCTTCAATCAACTGTGTGTCCATAAATTGGCTCTCGGGAGGCTATGCAGAAAATCCTCTTGTGGGAGCGAGCCTGCTCGCGAAACTTCTTCGCGAGCAGGCTCGCTCCCACGGTTTGATGGTGGCTCAACCCGGCCAGACGCTCGATTCGGCGCCGCCGTCTACTTCCAGGATCTTGCCGGTGACCCAGCGTGAAGCCGGGCTGGCCAGGTACAGCGCTGCAGCCGCGATATCTTCAACTTCGCCCAGGCTTTGCAGCGGCGTGGCCTTGATCATGCCGTCGCGCATGGCCACCGGCAGCACGCCATTGAGGGCGGCAGTCAGTACCGGGCCGGGAGCAATGCCGTTGACCCGTACCTGCGGTGCAAAGTCCTGGGCCAGCAGGCGGGTCATATGGCTCAGCGCGGCCTTGGCGGTGCCGTAGGCGCTGAATTGGGTTTGCGCATAACGCGCCGCGCCCGAGGTGATATTGATGATGTTGCCGCTGCCGGCTTCGCGCATATGCGGCACGCACAACTGGCTAAGGTGATAGGCCGAAGACACGTTGAAGCGCATGATTTCTTCAAAACGCTCCACGCTCAGGGTCAGCGGATCGTTGGGGCCGGCGCCGCCAGCATTGTTTACCAGGTGGGTGATGCGGCCCATCTGCTCGCGGGCCTGGGTGACCAGAGCGCTGCGCTGTTCGCTGTCATTGACGTCGCAGCTCAGGGCCAGGGCCCGACGGCCGAGGCTGCGTACTTCTTCGGCTACGGCTTCAACGTCGGCCAGGGTGCGGGCAGCCAGAACCACGTCGGCGCCTGCTTCAGCATAGGCCAGGGCGATGCCGCGCCCGATGCCGCGGCCGCCGCCGGTGATCACCGCCACGCTGCCGGTCAGGTTGAAGCGCTGAATAATATTCATAAAAAGTCCTTTTCCTTTTTAGGTAGAAAGCTAGCGGGGCGCCCACAGGTCGGGCAAGCCGGGATCACTGGCGGCAATCAGGCGCTTGAGCAGCACCTTGAGCGCCTGGGCATCACCGGGAGCGAGACGGGCCGACACGTTCTCTTCCACCGCCTTGGCCAGCGCCACCTGTTGCAGCGAGGCCTCGCGGCCGGTGGCGGTCAGCACATAGCGTGGCGCCTGCTGGCTGCCTTCGAGGGCGACCAGGTTCTGCTTTTCAAGAAAGCGCATGCTTGCCACGCTTACCACATGCCCGGTATAGCTGACGAAGTGATTGATTTCATCCAGGGTCAGGTTGTCGCGAATACACAGCACTGACAGGATAAAAAAGGCATGTTCGTCCAGCTGCTGGTTGCTCAGCAGGCGATGCAGGGCGTCGAGCAGCTGATAATGGGCGCGGCCCAGCAAGTAACCGAGCAGGTCTTCGGTGTAACTGCATTCCGGCGGTGGCGGGGTGGTTGCCAGGCGCAGCTCGCTGCGCGGCTTGCGGGTTGCCAGGGCATATTGGCCACTTTGAAAGGCCAGCGGTGCACGGTCACTGTGATCGAAGGCGAGTACTTCCCCGACGAATATCACATGGTCGCCGCCTTCATACTGAAAAGCCGTGCGGCACTGAAACCTCGCGGTGCAGTCCTGCAACAGCGGCGCGGGGCTGATGCCGTTATCGAGTTCGATTTCGGCAAACTTGTTCTCGCCCTGCATGGCAAAGCGTCCGGACAGCGGCTCCTGCTCTGTCGACAGCACATGCACGTTCCAGTGCGAACCGGCACTGAATACCGGCAGGCTGCGGGCGGACTTGGCCAGACTCCACAGCACCAGCGGCGGGTTGAGCGATACCGAATTGAAACTGTTGGCCGTAATGCCAATGGGCGAGCCATCTTCGGCCTGGGTGGTGATGATCGTCACCCCAGTGGTGAAGGTGCCCAGCGCGGTACGGAATGCCTGCGGGTCAAAACTGCTTTGCACTGCCATGACGAACCTCATGGATTGAATTTTCGTGCTGGCAGTATTCCCCTGGCTTGCGGGGGCTACATCGTCTTAATGGACTAACGGATATGGCCGATTATCGTCCGATCGGACGAGGCATTGCGGGGCGCAGTTCGCTAGCGTCGGTTGATCGAACCGGTGTATCAGAGGACTTATCCATGACGTTCAGCAGCACTGCTCCAGAACAGCTGACCAGCCTGTTGGCGGCGCAGAAAAAAGCCTTTGTCGGCGCAGGCCACGTCAGTGCCGAGCTGCGTCGGGAGCGCATCCAGCGGGTGATCGAGTTGCTGGTGCGCTTCCAGCAGCCGCTGGTCGAGGCCATGGATGCCGACTTTGGCGGCAGGCCCCAGGGCTTTTCGTTGATGAATGACGTGCTGGGTTCCCTGGCTTCGCTCAAATACGCCCGCGACCATCTCGAGCACTGGGTTGCAGACGAGCCGCGCCAGGTGTTTGCGCCCTATGACCAGTTGGGCGCCAAGGCCTGGGTGATGCACCAGCCCAAGGGCAGTATCGGCATTCTCGGCACCTGGAATGCGCCGCTGTTCACCTTGCTCAGCCCCTTGGCCTGCGTGCTGGCGGCGGGTAACCGGGCGATTCTCAAGCCCTCTGAAGTGGTGCCGCGTACCGCCGATGTGCTTGCCGGGGCTTTTGCCGAGCTGTTCGATCCGCTAGAAATCGCCGTGGTCACCGGCGACGCCGAACTGGCGCAAGTGTTTACTGCGCAAGCCTTCGACCATCTGGTGTTTACCGGCAGCACTGCGGTGGCGCGCTCGGTGATGCGCAATGCGGCGCAAAACCTGGTGCCGTTGACCCTGGAGCTGGGCGGCAAGTCGCCAGTGATTATTTCCCGCAGCGCCGATCTGGCCAAGGCGGCCTTCAGCATTGCCGTGGCCAAGGCCAATAACGGCGGGCAAATCTGCATCAACCCGGACGTGGTGTATGTGCCCCGCGAACAGATGGAAGATTTCCTTGGCCTGCTGGGCGCGGCCTACAGTGAGCTGTTGCCCGCCACCGACGCCAATCCTGACGTGGTTGCGGTGGTCAACGACCGGCATCTGCAGCGTATCGAAGGCTATGTGCAGGACGCCCGCCAGCGTGGCGCGCGTGTCGAGCGCTTCCCTCGGGCTCTTGAGGTTGACGCGCTCACACGCAGGCGCCCGTTGCAGGTGGTGATCAATCCGCCCCGCGACAGCCTGATCCTGCAAGAAGAAATTTTCGGTCCGGCACTGGTGCTGTTGCCCTATGAGCAGCTTGACCGTGCGCTGGCCGATATCCATTCACGCGAGCGCCCGCTGGCGCTGTACTACTTCGGGCAAAGTGAAGAAGAGCAGCGTCATGTGCTGCAAAACACGATTTCCGGTGGGGTCAGCATCAACGACGTGATGATGCATGCGGCTTTGCACGATGCGCCTTTTGGCGGTATTGGCGCCTCGGGCATGGGCCATTACCACGGCCGCGAAGGGTTCCTGGAGTTCAGCCATATGCGCACCGTGTACAAGGCTGCGGCCCACGACCCGCGCCGCGAGTGGGGCCTGTTGCCGCCTTATGGCGAGCACTTTTTACCCGCCATGCAGGCGATGGTCACCGCCGACTGAAACCCGAAATGCCTTGTGGGAGCGAGCCTGCTCGCGAAGGCCGAGATGCGATGCAGCTCTTCGCGAGCAGGCTCGCTCCCACAAGGGGTGTTGCTCTTTAAATAAAAACAAGATTTGCTCTGGAGATTGACCTTGCAAAACCCTGCCGAAACACCTGAACAATCCACTGGCTGGCCCCGTCGTCACGTCCTCAAAGCGGGCGCCCTGGCCGTGGGTGCCGGGCTGCTGGGGCGTTTTGCCAATGCCGCTGAAGGCACCGCCATTTCGCCCGGCGAGTACCTGGCAATGGATGCCACCGACATGGCCCGCGCCGTACAAAAGGGCGAACTCAGCCCTCACACTCTGCTGGCAGCGGCCATGGCCCGCTGTGATGCCGTCAACCCCAAGGTCAATGCCGTCAATATGCGCCATGACGACTACGCCCAGGCACTGCTCAAGGCCCGCAGTGCCAGCGGGACTGCGAATACCGGCGCACTGGCCGGGGTGCCGATCCTGATCAAGGACCTCAACACCTACCTGCAAGGTACCCGCACCACCAATGGCAGCAGGTTGTACAAGGACGCGCCACCAGCGCCCCACACCAGTACCCTGATTGACCGCTATCAGGCAGCCGGGGCCGTGCCGTTTGGCAAGACCACCTGCCCGGAATTCGGCCTGACCACCACCACCGAATCCCTGCTGTGGGGCCAGACCCGCAACCCCTGGAACCTGGCCAAAAGCGCCGGCGGCTCGTCCGGCGGAGCTGCTTCGGCGGTTGCCGCAGGTATTGTGCCGGTGGCCCATGCCACCGACGGTGGCGGCTCGATCCGCATTCCGGCGTCTTATTGCGGGCTGGTCGGGCTCAAGCCGACGCGTTACCGCACACCAAGCGGCCCGGGCAAGTACGAGGGTTGGTTCGGTGCCAGCGTGGGCAACGTGGTGTCGCGCAATATGCGCGATATGGCGCTGTTTATGGACGTGGGGCAGGGACATGAGGCGGGCAGCCCGTATTGGGCAAAACCGCTGGTACGTCCTTACGTTGAAGAGCTGCGCACTGCACCGGGCCGTCTGCGTATCGGTGTGGTGCGTGACTCGTTGACCGGCTCGCCGCTGGACCCGGCGGTGGTCAGGGTGCTGGACGACACTGCCAAACGCCTGGCCACCCAGGGCCATGAAGTTGAAGAATTGCGCCTGAGCATCGACCCGCGGCAGTTGTTCGGAGCCCACGGCTCGGTGGTTGGCGATGCCTTGCTGACCATGGTGCACGATCGCGAGCAAGTGCTGGGGCGCAGCGCCACGGCCGATGACTATGAACGCATCACTCAGGTGGTACTGGGCAATGCCCAAAAAGTCACTGGAGAGGGTCTGTACCGGGCGCGGCAGTCGTTCGAAAGTATTGGCGGTTATATGGAAGAGCAGTTCCAGAAGTACGACGTGATCCTGTCGCCGGTAACAGCCAACATTACCCCGGACCTGGGCCTGCTGAGCCTGAACCAGCCGTGGGACAGCTATGCCCACAACGCCATGGGCAGCGCGGCCTTTACCGTGCTGGCCAACGTCAGCGGGCAGCCGGCGCTGTCGTTGCCGGTGGGCATGAGCGACAACGGCCTGCCCATCGGCATGATGTTCACCGCGCCATTGGGCGGTGAAGACGTGTTGCTGCGTTTGGGCGCGCAGATCGAGCAGGATCGGCCTTTTGCGAAGTTACCGGTGGTTTAAAAAGCGCCCTGACCCTCTCCCTCAGGGAGAGGGGATTGATTGGCGTTTGCCCTGCGGCTAGCTCCCTCTGCCTTTGGCAGAGGGTTGGGGTGAGGGCCAGCCTTCACCCGATATCCCGACTAGTCCGCTTTGACGATGATCCACAACCCCGCTGGCGGGATTATTCGTCACACACCGCCCGCGCATTCGCGCAGCGAGAGACTGACGGAGAACACACGGATGGATCAGATACGAGAGAAAAGTCCGATTGAGCTTGAGCTGCTGCAACGCGCGCGCAATTTGATACCTGCGCTTAAAAGCCGTTCAGCCCAGGCGGACAAGGACTGCAAGCTACCTGACGAAACCGTTCGCGAAATGCAGGAAGCCGGGCTGTTTCGTGCCCTGCAACCGAAAAAGTGGGGCGGCCATGAAATCGACTTGCGCACCTTTTTTGAAATCCAGATGACCCTGGCGGAAGGCTGCATGTCCACCGCCTGGGTTTATGGCGTAGTGGGTGTGCATCCGTGGCAACTGGCGCGTTACCCGGTAGAGGCGCAGCGTGATGTGTGGGGCGAGGACAGCTCGGTGCTGGTGGCCTCGACCTATATGCCCGTGGCCAAGGTCACGCCGGTCAAGGGCGGCTATCAGGTCAGCGGGCGCTGGGGCTTCTCCAGTGGCAGCCAGCATGCGCAGTGGTGTCTGCTTGGCGGCATCGTGCCGCAAGATGAAACCGGCCCTACCGAACACGGCACCTTCCTGATCCCGGCCAGCGACTACCGTATCGAGCAGAACTGGGACGTGTTGGGCCTGCGCGGCAGCGGCAGCCACGATATCGTCGTTGAAGACGCTTTTGTTCCGGCCCATCGAGTACAGCGCACCAACAATTACGGCATCGAAGCCACACCGGGGCGGCTGGTCAACACCAACCCGATGTACGCCATCCCGTTTGCCCAGGTGTTTGCCCGTGCCGTCTCTACCTCGGCCCTCGGCGCCCTGCAAGGCGCGATCAACGAGTTCCGTGACAACGCGGCCAAGCACATCGGCAAGCATGGCGCCAAAACCGCCGAAGACCCGGCCGCCCAGGCTGCCGTGGCCGAAGCCATCATTACCGTCGACTCGCTCAAACTGGTGCTGATGCGCAACTACGCCAACCTGATGGCACTGGCCGCCGCCGGTGAATACCCGGATGTGGAAACCCGCTTGCTGTATCGCTACCAGTCTTCCCATGTAACCAATGTGTGCGCCGACCGGGTCAGTGACCTGCTGCGCTGCATGGCCGCATCGGGCTTGTACAACACCAACCCGGTGGCGCGCTTCTTCCGTGACCTGCATCAGGCTCGCGGGCATATCGCCAATAACGAGGCGGCTTACCGGCGCAGTTACGGCCTGGTGCAATTGGGCCTGCCCAACGCGGACCCGTTTGTGTGATCGGCTGATCTACATCCGGCAAAACACTTCTGACCTCAGCGCAAGGCATAACAATAATGACGGCTCACGATCAGTCTCAGTCCAGCTATGACGTAATTGTTGTCGGCTCCGGCGCCGGCGCCATGACCTCAGCCCTGTTTGCGGCTGATCAGGGCCTGTCGGTCCTGATTGTCGAAAAAAGCGATAAATACGGTGGCACTTCGGCGATTTCCGGTGGCGGTATCTGGATCCCCAACAACCACTACTTTGCCGCGCTCGGCGGGCAGGACAGCCTCGAGCTGTCGATGCAGTACCTCAAGGCGGCCACCGGCGAGCATGGCGACCCGGTGCGCCTGAAGGCGTATCTGGATCACGCCGCGCCGATGATCAAAAAGCTCACTGCCAACAGCCACGTGCGTTATGCGGTGGCCGACAAATACCCCGATTACTACCCGCAACTGCCCGGCGCCTTGCCGGGTGGTCGCACCCTGGACCCGGAGCTGTTCGACACCAGCCTGCTGGCCGAAGAACTGCCCAACCTGCGCAAGCCTTCACCCTCCACCCTGTTGATGGGGCGCATTGCCTGGACGGCCCGCGATGCGCACAAGGCCATGGCGCGCAGCTTTGGCTGGCAATGGCTGATCTTCAAGTTGATGGCGCGCTACAAGCTCGACTTCAAATGGCGGCGCAAAAGCAAGTACGACCGCCGCGCTGCGTTGGGCAGTTCGCTGGTGGCGTCGTTGCGTCGTTCACTGATGGACCGCAACGTGCCGCTGTGGCTCAACACCGACTTTCAGGATGTGGTGCTCGACGGTGACCGGGTGTGCGGCATCAAGGTCGCCACCGGCGGCAAGGTGCTTGAACTCAAGGCCCGTCGCGCCGTGATTTTCGGCTCTGGCGGTTTCGAACAGAACCAGACGCTGCGTGAGAAGTTCCTGCCGCAGCCGACCCGTGCCAGCTGGAGCGCCACGCCACCGGGCAACAATACCGGGGCAGCGCTTGAGGCCGGCATGCACATTGGCGCGGCCACCGCGCTGATGGACTGGGCCTGGTGGGCACCGACCATTGCCGTACCCGGCGAAGAAAAACCCCGCGGGGTGTTTGCCGAACGGGCGTTCCCGGGGGCTATTGTGGTCAACAGCCTGGGTCAGCGCTTCGTCAACGAAGCGGCGCCGTACCTGGAATTCGTCGACGCCATGTATCAGGACAATCGCAAGACTGATGGCCGATCAGTGCCTTCGTGGGTGATCTTCGACGGGCACTTTCGCTTCCACTACGCCATGGGCCCGTTGATGCCGGCCCAGGTGATGCCCGACAGCCGGCTGCGCAAGGAGTGGCTCAACACCGTGTACTGGAAGGCCGACAGCCTTGAAGCCCTGGCCATGCAGATCGGCGTGGATGCGCAGGGGCTGGACAGCACCGTGCAGAAGGTCAATGGCTACGCCCAAACGGGTGTCGACCTGGACTTCGATCGCGGCGGCAACGTCTTCGACCGCTACTACGGCGACAGTAATATCAAACCCAACCCGTGCCTGGCGCCGTTGCGCAAGGGGCCGTACTACGCCATGCGCCTGGATGCCGGTGATATCGGTACCAAGGGCGGGTTACTGACCAACCAGCATGCCCAGGTGGTGCGTGAGGACGGCCAGCCGATCCCCGGCCTGTACGCTATCGGCAACTGCTCGGCATCGGTGATGGGCACCAGCTACCCGGGCGCCGGTGGCACTCTGGGCCCGGCCATGACCTTTGGTTATATCGCCGCCAATCATATCGCCAGCAGCGTGCCGGCTACGGCCAGCAGCAAGGTGCGGGCACTGTCATGAGCCGAGCGCAGAATACGTCCAGCAACAGCAAAATTCTCGCGCCCTTGCAGGCCGAGCGCCTGAGTGCAGGGGACTGGCACGACACCTGCGACGTGCTGGTAATAGGTTGGGGGGCGGCGGGTGCCTGCGCCGCACTGGAGGCCAGCAGCAATGGCGCCAGGGTGATTGTGGCGGACCGCTTTACCGGCGGTGGCGCCAGTGCCAAAAGCGGTGGTGTGGTTTACGCCGGTGGCGGCACCCGGCATCAACAGGCCGCAGGTTTCACCGACAGCACCCAAGCGATGTTTGACTACCTCAAGCACGAAACCCAGGGCGTAGTCAGCGATGCAACCCTGCAAAAATTCTGCGATGACAGTGTCAGCAATCTTGACTGGCTTGAAAGCCACGGCGCGCGTTATGCCCATAGCGTGCCGCCGGGAGGGAAGACCTCATACCCGTCCGATGGCCATTTTTTGTATTACTCGGGCAATGAGCTGGTGCCTTCCCATGCCGGCACCCGGCCACCGGCCCCCCGCGGCCATCGTACGGTGGGCAAGGGCCAGTGTGGCGCGGTGCTGTATGGACATCTCAAAGCCGCGTGTCTGCGGGCCGGGGTGCAGCCGCTGTTGCAATCGGCGGCACGCCGGCTGGTGGTGGATGCCAGCGGGCGGGTGGTGGGTGCCGAGTTCTGCAGCCTGCCCGAGGGCAGCCGCGAAGCGCGCTTGCATGCACGCCTGGCGGCACGGGCCGAGCGCCTGCAAAACTTCGCCCCCGGTTACTGCGACCGCCTGCGCCTCAAAGTCAGCCAGTTGGAGCGTGACCATGGCCAGCCGTTGCTGATCCGGGCGCGCCGTGCGGTTATCCTCAGCACCGGGGGCTTTATCTTCAACCGCGGGCTGATTCGCGATCATGCGCCCAACTTCAGGCGCAATTTCAAGGTGGGCGCTACCGGTTGCGATGGCAGCGGTCTGCTGCTGGGGCAGTCGGTGGGGGCCCGAAGCGAGCGGTTGAGCCGGGTGTCGGCCTGGCGCTTTATCAACCCGCCGCACTGCTGGCCCAAGGGCATTGTGGTCAACAGCAATGGCCAGCGTTTTTGCAACGAAGAAGTCTACGGCGCCACCCTTGGCCAGCCGCTGTGCGATGAGCAGGGCGGGCAGGCGTGGCTGGTGCTGGATGCGCGTTTGCGCAAACAGGCAATCCGTCAGGCGCTGTTCGGTGGCTATTGGTGGTTCCAGAGCCTGCCGGCACTGGCCTTGATGCTGCTCAAGGTGCGCAAGGGTGACAACCCGGACCGGTTGGCCAGCGTTTGCGGCATGCAGGCGGGGGAGCTGAGTGGTGCCCTGCGCGCTTACAACGCCGGTGCCCGGGGCGATGGGCCGGATGCTTTCGGCAAGTCTGAAGGCAGCCGCCAGGTGTTGGATAAGGGGCCGTTTTACGCTTGCGATATCAGCGTCGGTAACCCGATCTTTCCTTTGGGGGCCCTGACCCTGGGCGGCCTGAAAGTCGACGAAGACAATGGCGCAGTCCTCGATATACACGGCCAGCCGATTGCCGGCCTGTTCAGCGCCGGGCGCACCGCCATCGGTGTGGCGTCGCACCTGTACATCAGCGGTTTGTCCCTGGCCGACTGCGTGTTTTCGGGGCGGCGTGCCGGCCTTGCCGCCTCAGGCAGGAACGAGCCTGGCACAACAATCGCGAGCAGGCTCGCTCCCACAGACAGTGCAAGGGTGACCTTATGAGCGCACGTGTTGCAGGCAAGGTGGCGTTGATTACCGGTGGGGCCAGTGGCGTGGGCAGGGCAACGGCGCTGCTGCTCGCCCGTGAAGGTGCCCGTGTGGTGATCAGCGATATCGATGTGGCGGGTGGCCTGGCCCTGGCTGAAGAGATCGGTGCGCAAGCATTGTTTATTGAGCATGACGCGGGCAGCGAAGCAGATTGGGCGCGGGTGATCGACACCGTTCGCGAGCACCACGGGCGGCTGGATATCCTGTTCAACAACGCCGGGATCCTGCTCAAGGGCGATATTGAAAATACCGCCTATAGTGATTGGCAACGGGTGCAGCGCATCAACTCCGACAGTGTCTTCCTGGGTTGTCGCGCCGCCATAAGCCTGATGAAAGAAAGCGAGGGCGGCTCCATTATCAACATGTCTTCGATTGCGGCGGTGGCCGGACGCGATGATTACGTTGCCTACAGCGCCTCCAAAGGCGCCGTCGCCGCCCTGTCGCGTACCGTGGCGGTGTTGTGCCGCCGGCGCAAATACCGCATTCGCTGCAATTCCCTGCACCCTGACGGCATCCTCACACCGATGACCACCGCGGGCTTGCCCGCCGGGCTCGACCCGTGGAGCCTGACCATCGATGCCGACCCCATGGGACGCATGTGCCTGCCCGAAGATGTCGCCGCCAGCGTGCTGTTTTTGGCCAGTGACGAGTCCCGCGCCATCAGTGGTATCGAGCTGCGGATCGACAGCGGCCAGTTTGTGATGAGTATCTGATATGAGCCAACCGGCGTATTTCTCCCTGCGCGTAGCGCAAATTGTGACTGAAACCGCGGACTCCCGTTCCCTGGTGTTCGATGTCCCTGCGGCCTTGCGTGAGCAGTTTACCTATAAGTCAGGGCAGTTTCTGACCCTGCGCGTGCCCTTTGAAGGCGGCTGGTTGCCGCGCTGTTATTCTCTCTCCAGCACCCCGCTGGAGGACGAGCCCCTGCGCGTCACCATCAAGCAAGTACGTGACGGTCGTGCCTCCAACTGGCTGTGTGAGCAGTTGCGTGAGGGCGACCAGCTGGAAGTGCTGGCGCCGGCCGGGGTATTTGTACCGCGGCATTTTGACAATGACTTTGTGCTGTTTGGCGGTGGTAGCGGGGTCACACCGGTGCTGTCGATCCTGCGATCGGCGCTGATTGCCGGCACAGGCCGGATCCTGCTGATTTACGCCAATCGCGATGAAGCGTCGGTGATCTTTGCCGCCGAGCTTAAAGCCCTGGCCAGCGCCCACCCGCAACGATTGCAAGTGATCCACTGGCTGGACTCGGTCCAGGGCATACCGGCGGTGGCACAACTGGCGCAGATGGCACAGCCTTTTGTGCATGCCCAGGCCTATATCTGTGGCCCCGGCCCGTTTATGGATGCGGCCGTCAGCGCCTTGCACGACATCGGCATGGAGCACGGGCACATCCACGTCGAGCGTTTTGTCTCGCTGCCGGAAGAGGGCAGTGTGGCCGCTCCGGCACCGGTCAACACCGATGTGATCGGCAGCCAGCTGTCGGTGCGCCTGGACGGGGAGGAGTACGAAGTGCCCTGTGCAGAAGGCGAAACCCTGCTCAATGCCATGCATCGCGCCGGCCTGAAACCGCCCAGCTCCTGCCTGGTGGGTTCCTGCGCAACCTGCATGTGTACGGTTGAGCGCGGCAGTGTCGAAATGCTGCGCAATGATGCCCTGGACCCACAAGAACTCAATGACGGCTGGGTGCTGGCGTGCCAATCGGTGCCCAGCAGCGAACAGCTGCGCGTGTGCTTTCCCGAATAACCTGCCAGACGAGTGACCGATGACTTCCAGCCTGCAACAGAGCCTGCCGCGCTCGATCCCGCAACTGCTGTTCAACGCCTCGGTGCAGCATGCCGGGCGCACGGCCATTGAAGAACATGGCCAATGCATCGACTACAGCGAACTGCCGCGCCTGGCCCTGGGCGTCACCCGCAGTCTGATGGCCCAGGGCATTGGCAAGGGCGACCGGGTGGCGATCTGGGCACCCAACGGCCGGGACTGGATCATTGCCGCGCTGGGCATTCATTGCGCGGGGGCGGTCATGGTGCCGATCAACACCCGAATGAAAGGCCCTGAAGCGGCCGATATCTTGCTGCGCAGCGGCAGCCGTCTGCTGTTTGTGCAGCCGAGTTTTCTGGGCACCGATTACCTGGCTTTGCTCGCGCCCTACCGACCGGCCAGCCTCAAGTGCCTGGTGTTGCTGGGCGAAACCACGGCGGCCAGTTCCGCCGGCCTGGATTGGGACGGTTTTGTGGCCATTGGCGCGGCCACCAGCGAATCTGCCGCGCTGTTGCGTGCAGCCAGCGTGAATAGCGATGACCTCAGCGACCTGCTGTTTACCTCCGGTACCACCGGCAAGCCCAAGGGCGTGATGAGCGCCCATGGTCAAACGATTCGGGCCTTTAGCGAATACGTGTCGGTGATCGGTTTACAGGCCGGTGACCGTTATCTGGTGATCAACCCGTTTTTTCATGCCTTTGGCTACAAGGCGGGGTGGCTGACCTGCTTGCTGGCGGGGGCGACCATCCTGCCGCACCCGGTGTTCGACGCCGAAGCGGTGTTCCAGCGCATTGCCGCAGAGCGCATCACCGTGTTGCCGGGGCCGCCGACCCTGTACCTGTCGATGCTGGCCCATCCCAAGCTGGCGGAAACCGACCTGTCGAGCCTGCGCATTGCCGTGACCGGCGCGGCGACGGTGCCGCCGATCCTGATCGAACGCATGCGCAGCGAACTGGGGTTTGCGGTGGTGACCACGGCCTATGGCCTGACCGAATGCGGCGGCTTGGCCACTATTTGCGACCCTGCTGACTCGGCGACGATCATCGCCAGCACCAGCGGGCGGCCGATTCCGGGCACCGAGGTGAGCATCCGTGACCCGCAAAACCGGGCTTTACCGGCGGGCAGCACGGGGGAGATCTGCCTGCGCGGTTTTCATGTGATGCAGGGCTACTTTGAAGACCCGCAGGCCACCGCTGAAACCATCGACAGTGAAGGCTGGTTGCACACCGGGGATATAGGCCAGCAGGATGCCGCGGGCAATCTGCGTATCACCGACCGGCTTAAAGACATGTTTATCGTCGGTGGTTTCAACTGTTACCCGGCTGAGATAGAAGCCGGTCTGATGGAGCATCCGGGCATTGCCCAGGTGGCGGTAATCGGTATACCCGACGCGCGTATGGGCGAGGTAGGGTGTGCGTGCGTGGTGTTGCGTCATGGTGTGCAACTGGATGAGGCAGGATTGATCCAGTGGGCGCGTGAACATATGGCCAATTACAAGGTACCGCGTGTGGTGCGCTTCCATGACGCGCTGCCGGTGAATGCATCGAACAAGGTGGCGAAGAATGAGTTGCGGGCGGGATTCATGTAACGGGCCACCTGTGCGCTCGCCCTCACTCTGGCCTCCAGGGCCGGGGTGAGGGGGGCTTTTCCGGACATAGAACCGGACATCGACAATGGCCATAACTGTCCCCTTTTGGCCTGCCTCCCTCTGTGATCGCGCCGGGCTCTCGGCAAGAATCAACCCCGTCACTCAATAACAACAAACCACTTCGTCCTTGCCCTTGGCCTTTTGCAGGCCGCTGCCGTGTACAGAACATAACAACGATCGATCTCACGCCGAATCCGGGGAACTGAGCCATGGACACTCTGAAACGCTTGATGAGCGCCACTGTTTGTGGGCTGACGCTGCTGGCCAGTGCCGTACAGGCCGAACAGCGCGAGCTGCGGGTGTATAACTGGGCGGACTATATCCTGCCGTCCGTGCCCAAGGACTTCGCCAGACAGACCGGCATCAAGGTCACCTGGGACTCCTTCGACACCAACGAAGCCCTGGAAGCCAAACTCCTCACCGGCAATTCGGGCTATGACCTGGTGGTGCCGTCCAACCAGTTCCTCGATACCCAGATCAAGGCCGGGGTGTTCCAGAAGCTGGACAAGAGCAAGCTGCCCAACTGGCAGCACCAGGACCCGGCGCTGCTCAAGCTGCTGGACACCAATGACCCTGGCAATCAGTACGCTGTGCCCTACATGTACGGTACGGTGCTGATCGGTTTCAACCCGGCCAAGGTCAAGGCTGCGCTGGGTGAGGATGCGCCGGTGGACAGCTGGGACCTGGTGTTCAAACCCGAAAACATGGCCAAACTCAAATCCTGCGGCGTGGCGATGCTCGATTCGCCTTCGGAAATCCTGCCCTTGGCCCTGCACTATCTGGGGCTGGACCCCAACAGCCAGAACCCCGCCGACTATGAAAAAGCCAAGGCGCTGATGCTCAAGGTCCGCCCCTATGTGACCTACTTCAACTCGGCCAAGTACATGACGGATATCGCCAATGGTGACATCTGCGTGGCCATTGGTTATTCCGGCAGCTTCTACCAGTTTGGCAACCGCGCCAAAGAGTCAGGCAACGGCGTGGTGGTGGACTGGCGCTTGCCCAAGGAGGGCGCGCCGATCTGGTTTGACACCTTCGCCATCCCTAAAAGTGCAAAAAATGTCGAAGAGGCCCACGAATTTCTCAACCACCTGCTGGAGCCCAAGGTCATTGCCGGGATCAGTGATTTTCTGGGTTACCCCAATGCCAACAAGGACTCGCTGGCACTGATCAACAAGGACATCACCGGTAACCCCAACCTGACCCCGACCAGCGAGGCGCTCAAGTCGCTGTATGTGGTGCAACCGTTGCCGCAAAAAATGGAGCGCGTGCGCACCCGGGTGTGGACCAGCATCAAGTCGGACAAGTAACCCCTCGGAGGTAGTGCATGGGGGTTATCGTCAAGTGCCGGCCAGGTTCTTACACTGGCTGCACTTAATCGAACGACGAGAAAGCACCATGCGTATCCGTGAGCTTGGCATCACCATCGGTTCGGGCACCCCGGGGGCGTACAACGCCATCACCGACGTACCGGGTGTGCGAGTGGGTCATCACACCCTCAACGTTGAAAACGGCGATGTTTCCATCCATTCCGGTGTCACCGTGATTGAGCCGCGTGCGGGAGCCACCCACCTGCAACCCTGCTTCGCCGGCGTGCATGTGCTCAATGGCAACGGCGACGCCACGGGGCTGGAGTGGATTCGCGAAGCCGGTTTGCTGACTTCGCCGATTGCCTATACCAATACCCACAGTGTTGGCGTGGTGCGCGATGCGCTGGTGGCAGCCGAGCGTGAGCTGGGCAAGCAGCACACCTACTGGTGCATGCCCGTGGTGCTGGAAACCTACGACGGCACGCTGAACGATATCTGGGGTCAGCATGTCACGGCCGAGCATGTGCTACTTGCCCTGCAGGATGCCAGGACAGGCCCTGTGCAGGAGGGCAATGTGGGCGGTGGCACAGGGATGATCTGCCACGAGTTCAAGGGTGGCATTGGCACATCCTCGCGAGTGTTGAGCCCGGAGCAGGGGGGCTGGACCGTCGGTGCGCTGGTGCAAGCCAACTATGGTGTGCGCGAAGCCTTGCGGGTGGGGGGTTACCCGGTGGGTACCGTGCTGGATGACGTACCGTCCCCGTTTAAGAGCGAGAAAAATGTGGGCGTGCCGGGCATGGGTTCGATCGTGATAACCATCGCCACCGATGCGCCGTTGTTGCCGCACCAGTGTACCCGTCTGGCGCAGCGTGCCAGTGTCGGGCTGGCGCGAGTGGGGGGCGGCACTGAAGACTCCAGCGGCGATATTTTTATTGCCTTTGCGGTGGGCAACAGCAATTTGCCGGCGGCTAACTTCGGCCATCCGGGGGAGCCGACCACGGCATTGCAGATGGTCAACAACGATTACATCTCGGCGCTGTTTGTGGCGGCTGCGGATGCGGTAGAGGAGGCGATACTCAATGCCATGCTCGGTGCGGATGACCTGAGCGGATGTGGCAATACCGTGCTGGCGCTCAAGCCCGAACGGTTGCTGGCAGCGTTGCAGCAGGTGGGCTGGAAAGCCTCCTGAGGGCTGCCTCAACCTTGCGTAGCAGCTGCCGTAGGAACGAGGCTGCGTTCCTCGGCAGCTGCTACGGGGATTTGCCCTTATAGTTTCGGCAACTGCCCCACCCGGGCCATCATCTCGGTGACGATCTGCAGGTCCAGCATGAACTGCTCCACGGTCTTGAATTCGTTATCGGTATGCCCGGTGTATTTCACATCCGGCATGGCCAAGCCGAATTGCACGCCATTAGGCAGTTCATGCACCGAGGTTGCACCCGCCGAAGTACCGTACGTGTGCTCCATGCCCAGGTTTTCGCTGGCTACCGCCAACAGCGCCTTGACCCACTCACCCTCGGGGTTACGGTACATCGGCTCGGCAATCGAGTACTCGAAACTCACCGGTACCTGCTGACTCTTGCTCCAGACTGTCAGCTTCTCGGCAATCTGCGCTTTCAGCGCCTCCGGCGACTTGCCCTTGGGCACGCGCAGGTTGACCGCCAGCTTGAGCGCTTTGTCGTCCAGCCCCACAAAGGTCAGTGAGGTGGTCAGCGGCCCCATAAAGTCATCGGCAAAACCGACCCCCAGCTTGCCGCCCTTGTAGTCCAGGCCCCAGTTGTCGGCAGCATAGTGCGCTGCGTCGGTAATGTGGTTGTGCTTGAGGGCGATAGGGCCGTCGACGCTACTGATAAAGTCGAGCATCCGTGCCACCGGGTTGACCCCCGACTCGGGCTCTGAGGAGTGGGCAGAAACCCCGGTTACGGTCAGCACGACATCCTTGCCAACCACCTTGGCATTGACCTCGAAATCACCGCCATTGCGTTTGGCATATTCTGCACCGGCCTTGTTCAGGCTGGCAGCCAGTTCGGCGGGTTTGTCGGTCACCAGGGTTGCTACCGACGTCGACGGGATCTGGTTGGTCGCCATGCCGCCGGTCAGCGAGACGATTTCGGCGCCCTGGCCTTCGCCCTTGCGCCGGGCAAAGGTGGCCATAACGGTGCCGTAGCCTTTTTCGGCAATCACCACCGGGTAGCCGCCATCCAGCGCCAGGTTGTAGTTGGGCACCGGGTTGTGTTCGAAGTAATAAGGAATGGCATCACCGCTGGTTTCTTCGGTGGTGTCGATCAGCAACTTGAAGTTCCTGGCCAGTGGCAGTTGTTCTTCCTTGATGACTTTCATGGCGTACATCGCCACCACGATGCCGTTTTTGTCATCCTCCGTACCGCGCCCGTACATACGGTCACCGATCAGTGTGACCTTGAACGGGTCGAGTTGGGTGCCGTCCTTGAGTACCCAGTTTTCCGGGGTTACCGGCACTACGTCGGCGTGGGCATGAATACCGACCACTTCATCGCCACTGCCTTCGAGGGAGACTTCATAGACACGGTTGTCGATATTGCGAAAGTTCAGGTTAAAGGCCTTGGCCAGATCCTTGATCTTGTCGGCGATCTTGAGAAATTGCGGGTTCTCGTACTGGGGCACGTCGTCCAGGTTGACGGTGGGGATGGCCACCAGTTCACGCAGGGTGTCGGTAGCCGCCTTGCCGTATTTGAGCCGGGTATACAGGCCCAGCAGGCGATAGATCTCGTTCTGTTGCTCGGGGGCCAGTGCCTTGTTGTCGAGAAAGGCGCTGATGGTCGGGCCGAGATTATCTTTTTGCGCCAGCTCACTCTTGGCCAACGCCCCCAGAAACTGACGGAAGTCAGTGACATGGGTGTCGCTGAACGTCTTGAGGATGACAGCACTCTGTTGCGGGGTGATGGTGGCGTGGGCTGCAGTGCTGAACGCAGCGAGGCTGGCCATCATCATGGTTGCAGCGGCCAGTTGTTTAAGTGAAAAGTCCATTTTGCAGGGCGTTCCTGTACAGGTCGTTGGATGGAAACATGAAGTAAGTGAAACAAAACATTTCCAAACTTACACTGCGAGGCGCTGCCACGTTAAGCGCTTTTTATTCTTGAGCCTGCAAAAACAGCGAGAACAGTTCGGACTGTGACTTGATTCCCAACTTGCCGTACATGTGCTTGCGATGGACCTTGACGGTCTCCGCAGAAATTGCCAGTTTTCGGGCGATTTCCTTGTTCGAACAACCACTTAGCAGCAACAGGGCGACTTCCATTTCGCGTGCGGTCAACGGCGAGGTCAACTGCTCGGCAGCCGCTTCAAGGCGGCTTTGCCAGTTGGGCGTGAGCTCCGGTGCCTCCTTGGGGTCGCGCTCAAAAACCAGGCGCTGGCGCATCAAGGCGGCCACCCACGGTTGCACCAACCCCAGCAATGCACTCTGTTCCAGGCTGAAACGGCACTGGCTGCCCAGTGACAGGCTCAGGGTGCGTTGATTGTCGAGTTGCACATTGATATGCACCTCGTCGGTAACGATATTCAGGCGGAAATAACGCTGGTAGTAGTCGGTCTGTTCAAAGCATTCGGGGGCCACGTCCTGCAGGCGGAACAAGCCGCTTTGCGGTGCTTCACGGTTGGCGATATAAAACGGGTCCAGCAGGTAAAGCCCCTTGAGGTAGTCCTGGAACAGCGAATCCATGCCACCGTCTGCACCGGGGGACTCGGCCAGAACCTGTGGCTTGCCGGCGCTGTAGATCAGCACCACCCAGTTGTCCACGGGTACATAGCGGCCCAGCAAACGTACCAGCGCAGTCCAGAAATTGGGCCGGTCCAGGGTTTCGATCACGCGGCCCATCGCGTCATGCCAGGCCACATCCTGCAAGGTCAGATTCATCTCACTACCCACCGGGTGTTACCCCATCGAAGTCATTTATTGGCGCGGTGCCGCGCACCATACTCGGCTCATCCCACCCTGCAAGGATCCGAGATGAACATTGAACTGGTGCAACTGGCAGGCCGTGACGGCGACACCGCTTATAACCTGTCGCGTACATTGAGCGCCATCGCCAGCTGCGCTGACGATACTGCGCTGCTGGTATTCCCGGAGACCCACCTGACCGGCTTTGTCGGCGGCCAGCAACTGGCGCAGGTGGCGGAGCCATTGACCGGCCCGACCCTGGGTGCGGTATTGCAGGCCGTACGCGAACGTGGAGTCAGTGTGGTGGTGGGGCTGGCGGAAAATCATCACGGCACCTTCTATAACACCTCGGTACTGGTCACGCCCGAGGGGATCGCCTTGCAGTACCGCAAGACCCATTTGTGGCCAAGTGAACGCGGCGACTTTACCCCCGGCGACCGTTTTACCACCGTGCTCTGGCAGGGTGTGCGGGTTGGCCTGCTGATCTGTTATGACATTGAGCTGCCGGAAACCGGCCGAGCACTGGCGCAACTGGGGGCTGAACTGATCATTGTCACCAACGGCAATATGGACCCCTACGGCCCGGTGCATCGTACCTCGATCATGGCCCGTGCCCAGGAGAACCAGGCGTTTGCGGTGATGGTCAATCGCGTCGGTAGCGGGGATGACGGGCTGGTGTTCGCGGGTGGCAGCATGGCGGTCGATCCGTTCGGGCGGGTGTTGCTCGAGGCCGGGCGCGATGAGATTCGCCATGTTGTAGCGCTGGATCTGGATCAGCTCAAGGCTGCCCGGCGAGACTACGACTACCTCAAGGATCGTCGCTTGCTGCTGTCGGGTGAACAGCTCGAACACCCGGACGGGCGTCGCGAACTGTTGATTGGAGCCAGCCAATGAAGACTAAAAACACGACGGTTATTGCCCTGGCTGCGCTATTGGGTTGCAGCCTGGTTCACGCCGCCGAACCTCAGGTGAATATCTACAACTGGTACGACTTTATCGCTCCGGACACGATGAAAAACTTCCAGGCCGAAACCGGCACAGCCTCGATGTACGACGTGTTCGACAACAGCGATGTGATGCAAAGCAAGCTGATGGCCGGTCGCAGCGGGTATGACGTGGTTGTGGCCACCGGTGACCTGCTACCCAACCTGATCAAGGCCGGGGTGCTCAAGGAACTCGATCGGGGGCAGTTGCCCAACCTCGCACACCTGGACCCGGCCATCCTTGCCAAGATGCAGAGCAATGACCCCGGCAATCGTTATGCCGTGCCGTATTTGTGGGGCACTACCGGGGTGGGTTATGACGTCGACAAGGTCAGGGCGATACTTGGGCCGGATGCGCCGGTGGATTCCTGGGACCTGATCTTCAAGCCCGAGAACCTGAGCAAATTGAGCCAGTGCGGTGTAGCCATGCTCGATGCCCCCGGTGAAATCATTCCAATTGCGTTGCACTACCTCGGCTTGCCACACAACAGCAGCGACCCCCGGGACTATGCCAAGGCCGAAGCGTTGCTGCTGACGTTACGTCCTTATATCCGCTATTTTGACTCGTCGAAATTCATTACCGACCTGGCCAATGGCAACGTCTGCGTGGTGCTGGGTTGGGCAGGCGGGGTGCAAGACGCCAAAACCGCCTCGCAGGTGGCCGGCAATGGGCGCAACATCCGCTACAGCATCCCCCGTGAAGGGGCGCCGATCTGGGTTGAGAGCATGGTGTTGCTCAACGACGCGCCCAACCCGCAGCAGGGGCTGGCCTTTATCGACTACATGCTGCGCCCGCAGGTGATAGCCCGGACTTCGACCTACCTCAAATATCCCAATGCGAACCAGGACGCCAGGCCACTGATGGACCCGTCGTTGCGCGACAACCCGGATATCTACCCTGACGAGAAAGTCATGGCCACTTTGTTCCCGCTGGAGCCGTTGCCGCTCAAGCTTGAACGGGTGCGCACGCGGGTGTGGAGCAAGGTTAAAAGCGGAACGTGAAGCCAGCCTTTGTCGATACTCCGTTACAGATCAAGCCCTATTGTGGGAGCGAGCCTGCTCGCTCCCACAGTTGCAGTTTCCTGTAGCCGCTGTCGAAGGAACAGGCAACTGCTACGGTTTGTGGGTGTTAGCCGTTTCAGGCCTGCAACTGCGGCTCACGAACGCTCCTGGCCCTGGGCATCGCCGGCAACACCGCCTCCTGCAAGGTTCGCGCAGCCGGGTGAGTAAAGCGCATCTGCGCCGTGACCGGCAGGTCTTCCACCAGCTTGCCGTCTGCCAGTACTACCACCCGTTGGCAAAAACGCTGCACCAGGCTCAGGTCATGGGTGATCAGCAAAAAACCGGTGCCCGACTCGCGCCGTACCTGTGCGAGCAAATCCAGAATCTGCACTTGCAGCACCCGGTCAAGGTTGGACAGGGCTTCGTCGAGGATAATCAGCTGCGGGCCGATCGCCATGGCCCGGGCAATACCGGCGCGCTGCAGTTGCCCGCCGCTCAGTTGTGCCGGGAGCTTGTCGATGTCACGGGCCTCAAGCTGGACTTGCTGGAGCAATTGCTCAACCCGAGCCCTGCACGCCGAGGCGTCCATGTCTGAAAGATGGCGCAAAGGCTCGGCAATGCTCCAGCCAATGCTGCGCTGGGGATTGAAAGCGCTGAGGGCATCCTGAAAGACCATCTGCACACGCTGTAAAAATGGAGGCTGACCCTTGAACACAATGCTGCCCTGGTCGGCGCTTTCCAGCCCCATCAGCAGGCGCGCCAGGGTGCTTTTACCGCTGCCGCTACCTCCCAGCAGGCCAAGGCTTTGACCTTCGTGCAGGTCCAGATTCAAGCCGCTCAGCACCTGTACCCGATGCCGTTTGCTGAACAGCCCGCCAGCGCTGTAACCGTGCTCAAGGTCGCGTACCTGAATAAAACTCATGGCGCGCAGCTCTCCATTGTCAATGAGTGGTGTGCTGCCAGCAGCGTGCGTGCTTCCTGGCTTTGCGGTGAATTGAACAGCCGGTGAACATCGGCCTGTTCGACAATACGGCCGTGGGCCATGACGCTGACCTGATCGGCGCAGCGCGCCACCACGCCCATGTCATGGGTGATCAGCAACACGCCAAGGTTGCGCTGCGCTACCAGCCGTTCCAGCAGGTCGAGAAAACGTGCCTGCGCCACAACATCCAGATCGCTGGTAGGTTCGTCAGCCAGCAAAAAACGGCTGTCGGCGAGCAGGGCCAGGGCGATCATCATCCGTTGCAGCATGCCGCCGCTCAATTGAAAGGCAAATGAGTCGAGCACCCGTTGAGCATCGTGCAGGCCCACTTCCTGCAAGGTGCTCTGAATCAGATGCTCGGCCTCGGCACCGTGCAGGTCGCGGGTCTGGAGGGTTTCAAGGGCATGCTGGCGCAGTGAGCGTACCGGGTTGAAGGCGCTGCGCGGGTTCTGCAGCACCAATGCCACTTCGCGCCCACGTAATTGCGCAGCATCCACCACCTGGCCATCCAGCAACAGGGTGGCGCCGCTGCTGTGTACGCCAGGAGGCAACAAGTCGAGGATGCCCAGGCTGGTTAGCGATTTTCCTGAACCGCTGGCACCGACCAGCGCATGCACCTGGCCGGCCCTGAGGGTCAGTTCGGCCCGGTCGACCAGGGTGCGTTGCCGGTGTTTGAGGGTCAGGTCGCGAATCACCAATGTGTGTTTCATTCCTTGATCTCCGCCAGTACGCTGGGGTCAAGGCGGTCGCGCAAGGCGTCGCCCAGCAGGTTGAAGGCCATCACCGAGATAAAGATCATCAGGCCCGGCCACAGCAGCAACTGCGGCTGGGTCCAGATAAACTCCTTGGCATCGTTGATCATCACGCCCCACTCGGGGGTTGGCGGGCTGACGCCCAGACCCAGAAAGGACAAGCCCGAGACGTGCAGCATCATGTGGCCAATGTCCATCGACGCCAGCACCAGCAGTTGCCCCACGACGTTGGGCATCACATGCTGGCGCAGCCGGGTCAGGCGCGAGGCACCGGCCAGTCGTGAAGCCAGCACATAATCCCGGTTACGCTGGGCCAGCACCATGCCGCGAACCATCCGCGCATACCAGGCCCAGTGGGACAGCGCGATGGCGATGATCACATTGGTCAGGCCGGTACCCAGCAAGGCGATCAGGAAAAACGCCAGCACCAGGGTCGGGAAGGTCAGGAACATGTCGCACAGGCGCATCAGGAACATGTCGAGCTTGCCGCCGACTATCCCGGCGATACCGCCAATCACCACGCCCAGCACCAGTACCAGACCCAGCACCAGCACCACGCTGCCCAGGGACAGTTGCGTACCGACGATCAGGCGCGAGAGCACGTCGCGCCCCAGGTGGTCGGTGCCCAGCCAATGGCTGGTACTGGCGGGCAGCAGACGCTCGTCCAGATTCACCAGGGTGGCGTCGTAGGGTGCCAGCCAGGGGCCGAACAGCGCCATCAGCAACAGCAGGGCAACCAGCCCGTAGCCGATGCGCGCGGCGTATTTTTTGCCGGTATAGACCGCCGCTATTGCGCTCATGCCATCACCCCCGAGAAACGTGTGCGCGGGTCTAGCCAGGCGTAGCAGATGTCCACCACCAGATTGCACAGCACCAGCAGTGTGGTCAGCAGCAGGGTGAAGCATTGCATCACCGGGAAGTCACGGTTGAGCACGGCGCTGACCGCGAAGCGGCCAACGCCGGGCCAGGCGAAGATGGTTTCGATCACCAGGGCACCTCCGAGCAACTCGCCAATGTGCATGCCGGTGGCGGTCACCAGCGGCATCCAGGCATTGCGCAGGATATGGTCGCGCCATACACGCTTTTCGTTCAGGCCACGGGCCCGGGCATAAAACACGTGTCGATGCTCACGCACATCCAGCAGGCGGGCGTTGATCGACATCGACATCAGGGCAATCGCCAGTACCGGCATCAGCAGATGCTGCGGACCACCACGGCCCATCGGCGGCAACCAGCCCAACCACAGCGAGAACAATGCAATCAGCAAAAAAGCCAACCAGAAATTGGGCATGGAAACACCGATAAAGGTGATGAAACGCACCACCTGGTCGGGCCAGCGACCTTTCCAGCGGGCCGCCGCCAGACCCAGCGGAATGCTCATTACCAGCGTGGCAAGCAGCGCCAGACCACCCAGCTGAAGGGTGGCGGGCAGGTAATAGAGGATGTCATCGAGCACCGGGCGCCCGGTGATATAGGAGGTGCCGAAGTCCAGGTGCACGGCGTTCCACAGCCAGGTGAGGTACTGCTCGGGCAGTGGCCGGTCCAGGCCCAGTGCGTGGCGTGCCTCGGCCAGCGCAGCGTCGGTTGGAGGGATCTGCGACAGGCGCAGGTAGTCCAGGGCCGGGTCGCCATTGCCCAGGTGCAGCAGGACAAAGACGATCAGTGACACCCCCAGCAGCACCGGGATCAGCAGCACAAGCCGCAGGATAATATAGCGCAGCATGGTTTATGGCTTCCCTGTGGTGGGGTGCATCACTTCGAACGGCACATCAAACAGCGTGCTGCCGAATTGAACATTGTCGACGTTTTTTCCGCTGACACTGATGGCCGTCAGGTGTGAGATCGGCAGGTACACGGCCTGATCGTGCAGGGTGGTGAGGATCTCGCGGTAATCGTCAGCGCGCTTGCCCGCGTCGGTTTCGCCCAGTACTTCGGCGATTTTCCGGTCGATGGCCGCCTTCATCGGCAGGCCGAGCTGGGCCATGTAGTCGGCGTGTCCGGCGTAGCGCATGGAGCTGACAAACGAGTGCGGGTCATAGGGAGCGCCCCAGGTATCGGCGAAGATCATGCCGAACTTGCCCTCGCGCTGGCGCTGCACCAGGGCACCGTCTTCTTCGGCGCGCAACTTGACGTCGATGCCGACCTTGGCCAGTTCGCCCTGAATGATTTCGGCGAGGTTTTTTTGCAGGGCACTGGGGCCCAGAAACACCAGTTCGATACTTAGCGGCTGGCCGTTTTTTTCACGAATGCGTTTGCCTTCAGGGACTTTCCAGCCTGCCGCTTCCAGGTTTTTTTTGGCCTGTTCGGGATCGTAGGGCAGTGCCTTGAGGCCCAGGTCGGCATACGGCATGTTGCTGGCGAACAGCGCATCGGCCCGCGGCTCCTGGCCATGCAGCACCTTGGCAATGATAGTGTCCTTGTCCACGGCCTGATTGATCGCCTGGCGCACGGCCAGTTCATTGGTCGGAGCCAGGCCGGTATTCATTGCCACGGTACGGGTGGCCAGCGGTGCGGAAATGGCCGTCTTGAAGCCCGAATCGCGCAGGCGCACAAAGGTACCGGGGGAGATTTCGCCGTCGGCACCCTGAATCAGATCGATTTCACCGGTTTGCAGGGCAATGGCGCGGCTGTCCGGGTCGGAGATGACTTTCACCAGTACCGAACCATAGCCCGGTTTGGGCCCCCAGTAGTGCGGGTTGCGCTCGAAGCGGTCGAACTCGCCACGGCGGGTTTGCGTCAGTACCCAGGGCCCGGTGCCCACCGGCACGCCGGGCTTTGCCTCGGGGGCGGCAAAGCGCAACGGGCGAACCTGCGCCAGTTCCATCAGGGTCGGGTAGTAGGGGTGTTTAAGCACCAGCACCAGGGTGTGCTCGTCCGGTGCTTCGACACGCTCCAGGGTGGAGATCAGCTCCATCCACTGATGGCGCTTGCTGTTGGCGAGCACCGCGTCGAGGTTGGCCTTGGCTGCGGCTGCGTTGAATGAACTGCCGTCACTGAAGGTCACACCGTCGCGCAGGGTGAAGGTGTAGGTCTTGCCATCTGCTGACACTGTCCATGACGTGGCCAGCCAGGGTTCCAGAGTGCCTTGGGCGGTGTAGCGCACCAGCGGTTCATAGACCATGGCCTGGGCATACATCTGGTTCGGCGAATAGCCGCGAGGGTCCAGCGGCCCGGCATTGGTTGGCCACGAGTAGGTCAGTGTGGGGGTCGCATCGCTTGCCCATGCAGTCGACAAGCCTGCGCTCAGGCAGGCTCCAATCATCCATAAGGTCAGCTGTTTTTTAGTCCATGACTGCTTCACACTGCGTCTCCCTCAGTTGATGGCCAGTGGCCTGATCAGATGCTGGGTATGAAGTCTATGTCAAAAGTTCATAACTGCGAGGCCGATTAGATGCAGAGGGTCACTATTTCGCTGGACGATGCTTTATTGGCCGAAATTGATGAGCGCGTTGGCACCCACGGCTACCAGGGGCGCTCCGAGGCCATTCGCGATCTGTTGCGCGCCGGCCTGCTGGAACCGGAGCAGGGCGACCCGCAAAGTGCCTGCGTGGCAACCTTGAGTTACGTCTATGACCACGCCACCCGGGAGCTGTCCAAGCGTCTGAACACGGCCTTTCACGAGCACCATGACCTGACCCTGTCGACGCTGCATGTGCATCTGGACCAGGGCAAGTGCATGGAAGTCTCGGTGCTCAAGGGCACGGTCGGCGAGGTGGCGCAACTGACGCGCCAGGTGATGGCCGAGCGCGGAGTGCGCCATGGCAGCGCGCAGATTATTCCATTGGGAGATCTCGAGTAGCGCTGGGTCAGTGCTTGAGTGTCCAGCGGGCGCAAAGAATGCGCCTTAGAAATCCCAGCGGGTATTGACCATTACATTGCGCGGGTCACCGTAATACGCCGTGTTGTAGAAGCCGATATTGGTGTAGTACTGCTTGTCGAACAGGTTGTTGACGTTGAGTGTGGTGGACAGGTGCTCGCTGACCTGGTACTTGGCCATTGCATCGACCAGCCAGTAAGCGTCCTGGCTGAAGTCCTGGTACTGGTCCTTGGCGCGGTTGTAGATGTTCTGCCAGCTGCGGTTCTGCCAGCGCGCGCCGCCACCGATGGTCAAGCGGTCCAGCGGCCCCTTGAATTTATAGGTGGTGTAGAGGCTCAACTGGTCTTCGGGCTCCCAGGTCGAGATTTTTTCGTCGTCGCTGCCGCGAATGACCTTGTGAGTAAAGCCGGCCTGGGCCTGCCAGCCCGGTGCCAGTTCGCCGGACATCTCGGCTTCGAAGCCCTTGGCCTTGGCCTTGGTGCCGACTGATGCATAGAGGATCGACGGGTTGGTCGGATCGGCGTTGTACTCGGCGTCCGGTTCGGCGCGGTTGCTTTCATGTACCTCGAAATAGGCCAGGCTGGTGTTCAACCTGCCGCCATAAAACTCGCCCTTGATTCCCACTTCGTAGTTTTTGCCTTCATCGGGCTCAAGCACTTTGTTGTTGCGATCGCGGTTGTAGGTTTGCGGCATGAAAATGTCGGTATAGCTGGCATACGCGGTGAAGTTGTCGTTCAGGTCGTAGGTAACACCCACGTAAGGCACGAGGCGGCCGGTCTCGGTGGTGTGGTAATCCCCGGTCAGCCAGTAGTTGGCCAGCCGTGTGCCCAACAGCAGGTTAAGGTCGTCGGTCAGGTTGAAGCGTGCGCTGATGTAGCCTGCGGTCTGGCGTGTGGTGGTGTCGTTGTATTGGGTCGGTGCGCCCCAGTCCGGCTCGGTGGTCTTGCCGTCGAAGTTCCAGAAATCAATAACGTTGGCGCTGAGGAAGGTCGGGTTGCCGTAGTCCTTGCCTTGCCAGTGGGCGCTGGAGGCCGATGCGCCGATCACCAGTTCATGCTCGCGGCCAGCCAGGCTGAAGGGGCCGCTGAAGTAGGCATCGGCGGCGTCGGTGCGGGTGTTCCCGGTGAATTTGTTGGCATAGATCGACGACAGGCCGGTGGCCGGGAAGGGGCCGCTCATGACCGAACCCAGCGGCGCATCGTAGCTGTTGACCTGATGGGTCAATTGGCCCTTGCCGACCCAGCCGTTGGCGAAGCTGTGCTCCAGGGTCGCGAACACGCTCTGGGTGGTCTGCTCCCAACGGCTCCAGTTGGCGCCGTTGTTGTACGAGCGCTTGACGTCGATACGCTCGCCGTTGCGGTCGAACAGCGGGCGGCTGCCCGACCAGCCCGAGGCGTGGGGGTCGTTGTTCTGGTAATCAAAGCCCAGGGTCAGGAGGGTGTCATCGCTGAGGTCGGCTTCGAGGGTGCCGAAATATACCCCGGTCTTGCGCTCATAGCGGTCCATGAACGAGTGCTTGTCCTGGTAGGCCGCCACGGCACGGCCGCGAATGTTGCCGCTGTCGGTCAGCGGGCCGCTGACGTCAACCTGGGTGCGGTAGTTATCCCAACTGCCGGCACCGACATCGATGCTGGCCTTGAATTCGCGGGTCGGCTTTTTGCGGATCAGGTTGATCGTCGCCCCCGGGGCTCCGGCACCGGTCAAGAGGCCCGTGGCGCCCTTGAGGATTTCCACGCGGTCGTAGATGGCCATGTCACTCAGGGTCTGGCCCGAGGAGTACGCCGAGTTGCGCAGGGTGGGAATGCCGTCGTACTGGAAGTTCTCCACCGAGAAACCGCGGGCATAGTAGTTGGTGCGCTCGCTGTCGAAGGTCGAGACGGTGATGCCAGGGGTATGGCGCATCACCTCGTCGATGGAGTTGAGGCCGAAATCATCCATATGCTGGCGGGTAATCACGGTGATCGACTGCGGCGTTTGCCGTGGCGTCAGTACCATGCGTGTGGCCGTGGCGATGGTGCCGGGGGTATACGAGCCGCTGCCTTCGGTGATGGTCCCAAGCTGGTTGGAGGTGACCTGGGTGGCCTGCAATTGCAGTTCACCGTTGCCTTGCGCTGGTCTGGCAACAACCCGGTAACCGTCGCCGTCAGTGATCGCCTGCAGGCCCAGCGGGGCGAGCAGCCGTTGCAGGCCTTCGTCGACAGCAAAGTTGCCGCTCAAGCCACTGCTGCGCATACCGGTTGTCAGGCTCGAATCCACCGCGATCATCACCCCGGACTGTTGGCCAAAACTGCCCAGAACCGCGTCCAGGCTGCCCGGCGCAATGCTGTAGGCATGCTCGCTGCCTGAGGCTGCGAATGCGCCTTGGCTGGCCGTGGCAATGGATAAACCGAATACAAAGGTGCGCAAGGCACCGGCGAGGGGGGTAAGTCGGCTGTGCATAAAGACTGTCCATGTGTGAAAAGGGTCGGCGTTGCGCTGTTAATCAGCGTCTTCCCTGAACTTGATGCACCAGATGAGAAAAACTGCCGGCGGTATTGAAAATAATTATTTTCAGGCCGCGACCACGTTGGCCCAGTAGCCAAACACTCGCTGCACGCGGATTGGCAGCACCCGCGTGAGCAGGTCGAGGCTGGCATCGGGGCGGTCGATGGAGAACGATCCCGACACCCGCAATGCCGCGACTTGCGGGTCGCAGCGCACCACGCCACGGCGGTAGAGGTTGAGCTGGGCAATCACCTGGCCCAGTGGCATGCGTTCGGCGATCAGCAGGCCGTTGACCCAGGCATCGGCACCGACCGTGACCGGGCGCGGTGTGCTGTCTGTCTGGCTGTCGAACGTTACCTGCTGGCCGGCATCCAGACTCAAGCTGTCGCCCCGTGCCAGCTTGATCGATGCACTGCCACTCAGCACCTGGACCTGGGTGCCTGCCTGCCACGGCAGGTTGTGGCTGATCACCAGGCGTGAGCGGGGCGCGGGCAGCACCTGGCCATTGGCGGTGCTGAGCCTGATATCGCCAGCGCTGACCAGCACGCGGCCCAGGCTCAGGAACAGTTCGGTGCCAGCGGCGG
The DNA here is from genome assembly GCF_035019225.1 of Pseudomonas sp. CCC4.1. Classification (NCBI taxonomy): domain Bacteria; kingdom Pseudomonadati; phylum Pseudomonadota; class Gammaproteobacteria; order Pseudomonadales; family Pseudomonadaceae; genus Pseudomonas; species Pseudomonas sp. CCC4.1. The sequence continues at coordinate 122,011 of NZ_JASJWL010000009.1, forward strand.
TGGTGCGGGTATCGAGGGCGGTGTGGGTGTCGAGGGTCAGGTCGACACCCTCTGCCAGAGTTAACTGGCGCCGCTCGCCGGTGGCGGTGCGATAGTCACTGAACAGCTCTGGCAGCAGCACCCGTTCCCGCACCCCATAGCCGGTGGCCAGCATCACGCCCAGGCCGGCAAAGCCCTTGAGCAGCGTGCGTCTGCCCGGGGCATTGCGCGAGCGCAGCAACGTCCGGGCACCGGCGGCAGGCAGCATGCGGGTGCTGTCGCGAATGTCGGTATTAAGCCCGGTGAGGCGCTGCCAGGCCAGTTCATGTTGCGCGGATTGCGCGCGCCAATGCTGGCAGGCCAGAAGCTCGGCCTCGGTGCTGACGCCCGATTGCACGGTGACCATCCACTGCAAGGCTTGCTCGACCACATCCTGGTCGAGGCGCTGGGTGTTGGCGGGCTCGAACAGACTCACCCGGTGTAGACCGCGCTGTAGCAGTGTCGGTAAGCCTTGAGCATGGCTTTTTGCACCACGTTGACGGTCAGGCCCATGCGTTCGGCGATCTGCGGGTAGGTCAGGCCGTCCAGTTGCGACAGTAAAAAAATCTCCCGCACTTTTGCGCCCAGGCCATCGAGCACCTGGCCGACGGCGTCCAGAGCCTCCAACACCAGCAGGCGAGATTCCGGGGAGGGCACAAGCTGCGGCTCCAGGAGCGCCAGGGACTCCATATAGGCCCGCTCCAGCGCCTGACGACGGAAGTATTGACCGCACAGACGACTGGCAATGGTGGTGAGATAGGCCCGGGGTTCGCGCAGCGGCGCGGGTGTGTCGGTACGCAGCATGCGCACAAACGTGTCCTGGGCCAGATCCAGAGCCTGCTCCTGATTGCCCAGCTTGCGGCGCAGCAACTGCACCACCCAGCCGTGATGCTGAACATAGAGTTCACCCACGGCACGGCGTGAGGAAGGGGAGGACGTGAGCATCGATTGCAATCCCGGAGCAGACACTGACAAGGATCGCAATGATAGCGCTTCTCATTAGCGTATGCTCGGGAATGTTTCGCGCTGTGTCAGATCTGTCTCTTATACACATCTGGGGTGGCGGGTTGGGGGTGTAAAAAAAAAATGGGGGGGGGGGGGGGGGGGGGGGGGGGGGGGGGGGGGGGGG